>JAEWBL010000395.1 GCA_023391175.1 Pseudomonadota bacterium | reverse complement strand
GGCGAAGACCCATTCCGAGCGGGTGGTGGCGCTGCTGCGCGTGCCGTCCGCCGCCGAAACCGCCGCGCTCGCGGCGGCGGGGGCGAACGGCCGGCTCATCGGCCCGCGCCTCGCCCTCGGCCCCGTCACCTGCGCGCTGGCGCGGCGGGAGGGCGTGGTTTGACCGTCCATTTCATCGGCGCCGGCCCCGGCGCGGCGGATCTCATCACGGTGCGCGGACGCGATCTCATCGCTCGCTGCCCGGTGTGCCTCTATGCCGGCTCCATCGTGCCGGCGGAAATGCTCGGCTGGTGCCCGCCGGGCGCGCGGATCGTCGATACCGCGCCGCTCGACCTCGACCGGATCGAAGCGGAATACGTCCGCGCCTTCGCGGCCGGGGAGGATGTGGCGCGGCTGCATTCGGGCGACCTCTCCGTCTACAGCGCGGTGGCCGAGCAGGTGCGGCGGCTGGAGCGGCGGGGCATTCCCTATACGCTCACGCCCGGCGTGCCGGCCTTCGCGGCGGCGGCCTCCGTGCTTGGGCGCGAGCTGACGGTGCCGGAGGTGGCGCAAAGCCTCGTCATCACCCGCGTCTCCGGCCGCGCCTCGGCCATGCCGGAGGCGGAAAAGCTGGCGACGTTCGCCGCGACGGGGGCGACCCTCGCCATCCATCTCGCCATCCATGCGCTGGATCAGGTGGTGGCGGAACTGGTGCCGGTGCTGGGCGCCGACTGCCCGGTGGCAGTGGTGGCGCGGGCGACGTGGCCCAACGAACGGGTGGTGCGGGGCACGCTCGGCGATATCGCCGGCAAGCTCGCCGCCGACCCCATCCCGCGCACGGCGCTGATCCTCGTGGGGCGGGCGCTGGCCGCGGAGGATTTCCGCGAGAGCGCGCTCTACGACACCCAATATGTCCGCCGCTTTCGCGGGGGCGGTGAATGATCCGCCGCTCAGCGTTGCGCGGGAGACAGCGGTGCGCGGCCCATGAGGGTGCCGTCGCGGTCGAAGACGGCGATTTCCAGAAGCACATCCGCCCGGTCGAGGGCGCGGGCGGCGGTGGCCCAGGCGGCGCCGGCGACGCAATCGCCCAGCGGGAAACCCGCCACTGTTGCGATCTGGAACGCCTCCGCCACCATGTTCGCCCCGGCGATGCGGGTGCAGAGATCGGCGTCGGCCCCCGCCTCGGCGGCGAGGCGGGCGAGGGCGGGAAGGTCGGCGCTGCCGCGCTTGGAGTGCAGGTCGAGGAAGCCCTGCGCGAGCTTTGTCATCTTGGCCACGCCGCCGGCCACCGTCACCTTGGGCGCGGGGTGGGCGTGCAGATATTTCAGCATGCCGCCGACGAAATCGCCCATGTCGATGAGCGCCACCTCGTCGAGCCCGTGCAGCTTCGCCACCGCCGCCTCGGAGGCGGAGCCGGTGGCGCCGGCCACGTGGTCGAGCCCCATGGCGCGCGCCACATCGATGCCGCGATGGATGGAGTGGATCCACGCCGCGCAGGAATAGGGCACGACGATGCCCGTGGTGCCCAGCACCGACAGGCCGCCGATGATGCCGAGGCGGGGGTTGAGCGTCTTCAGCGCCAGCGCCGCGCCATCCTCGATGGAAATCTCCACCTCCGCATCGGCCCCAACGCCATGGGCGGCCGCCACCTCGGCGATGCCGGCGGCGATCATGCGGCGGGGCACGGGATTGATGGCCGGTTCGCCGGGCGGGATGGGCAGGCCCGGCCGCGTCACCGTGCCGACGCCTTCGCCCGCCCTGAAGGTGACGCCCGCGCCCGCCGCGCCGCGCCGCACGGTGGCGCGGACGAGGGCGCCGTGGGTCACGTCCGGATCATCGCCCGCATCCTTCACGATGCCGGCGGTGGCGCTGTCCGCGCTCCGCTCGTGCATGGCGAGCGCGAAGGCCGGGCGGGCGCCGGAGGGCAGTTCCACCTCTACGGGATCGGGAAAGACGCCCGTGACCAGCGCCGCGAACGCCGCCTTGGCCGCGCCGGCCGCGCAGGTGCCGGTGGTCCAGCCGCGCTTCAGCGGCCGGTCGGGTGCGTCTTCGGCGGTGTCGCCCGTGCTCATGGGGTTGGTGATAGCGGGCTCGGTGCCGGCAAGGAAGGGTGCGCGTCATGAGCAACACCGCCCGCGGCCTGCTCGTCGCCGCTCCGCGCTCGGGCTCGGGCAAGACGACGGTGACGCTCGCTTTGCTTGCCGCCCTCCGGCGGCGGGGCAAGGCGGTGCGGGCCATCAAGTCCGGGCCGGATTATATCGACCCCGCCTTCCATGCCGCTGCCACCGGCCAGCCGGGGCTGAACCTCGACAGCTGGGCCATGCCCCCGGCGCTGCTGGATCATCTCGCCGCGCTGGCGGGGGAGGGGGCCGAGATCGTCATCGGCGAGGGGGCGATGGGCCTGTTCGACGGGGTGGCGGTGGAGAAGGGCCGCACCGGCGCGGGGGCGGATGTGGCGGCGCGGCTCGGTCTGCCGGTGCTGCTGGTGCTGGATGTTTCCGGCCAGTCGCAGACGGCGGCGGCGGTGCTGCGCGGATTCATCGGGCATGATCCGGCCGTGCGCATCGCCGGGGTGGTGCTGAACAAATTGGGCAGCGAGCGGCATGAGCGGATGATCCGGGAGGCGATGGCACCGCTGGGCGTGCCGGTGCTCGGCACCCTGCCGCGCGCGGCGAACATCGCGCTGCCGGAGCGCCACCTCGGTCTCGTGCAGGCGGGGGAGACCGACGATCTGCCCGGCCGCCTCGCCGCGCTGGCCGATCTCGCGGAAGCGCATCTCGACCTCGATGGCATCATCGCCGCCGCCGCGCCGCTTCAGGCCGGGACGGGGGAGGGGCA
Organism: Pseudomonadota bacterium; assembly: GCA_023391175.1. Classification (GTDB taxonomy): domain Bacteria; phylum Pseudomonadota; class Alphaproteobacteria; order Rhizobiales; family Xanthobacteraceae; genus Xanthobacter. The sequence goes on along the minus strand of JAEWBL010000395.1, from coordinate 3,805 downwards.
AGCGGACAGCAAGGCGATGCTGCCGCCTCCGGGCCAGCGGATCGCGCTGGCGCAGGATGCGGCCTTCGGCTTCGTCTACGCCCACATGCTAGCCGGCTGGCGGGGGCAGGGGGCGGAGATCGTGCCCTTCTCGCCGCTGGCGGACGAGGCGCCGGATGCAAGCTGCGACGCGCTTTGGCTGCCCGGCGGCTATCCGGAGTTGCACGCGGGTCGCCTCGCGGCGGCGGAGCGCTTCCGCGCCGGGGTCCACGCCTTCGCCGCAGCGGGCAAGCCGGTGCATGGGGAGTGCGGGGGCTATATGGCGCTGGGCGCCGGGCTGGTGGATGCGGAGGGCGCGCGCCATGCCATGCTCGGCCTGCTGGCGCTGGAAACCAGCTTCGCCAAGCGCCGCATGAATCTCGGATACCGGCAGGCGCGCCTCCTCGCGCCATCGCCGCTGGGGCCGGAGGGCGCCTTGGTGCGCGGCCACGAATTTCATTACGCGACCGTGCTGGATCGCGGTTCCGACCAGCCGCTGGCGGACCTTTCGGATGCAGAAGGCCGTCCGCTCGGGCCGGCGGGCAGCCGCCGGGGCAGCGTCACCGGCAGCTTCTTCCACGCCATCGCGCGGGGGTGAGGCTCAGGAATTGCCGGTGCGCACCGCCACGGTGGCGATGCCCGCCCCAATGAGCAGCGAGCCGCCCGCCTTGTTGATGGCGCCGATGACGCGCGGGCTGCGCACCGCCCGGCGGGCGCGGGAGGCCGCGAGCGCATAGCCGAGCGCGTTCAGGAAGGCGAGGGTGAGGAACGTCGCCTGGAACACCGGCAATTGCGGCAGGAAGGCCGCCCTGGGGTCGAGGAACTGGGGCAGGAAGGCCACGAAGAAGGTGATGCCCTTGGGGTTCAGCGCCGTCACCAGCCAGGCATGGGCCATCATCTTCACGGGCGCGGAGCGTTCGGTGCGTGGCGCCGCATCCAGCGTCCCGCCGGCGCGCCACAGCTTGAGGCCGAGATAGACGAGATAGGCCGCGCCCGCCCATTTCACCGCGAGAAACAGGCTCGCCGACGCGGACAAGAGCGCGCCTACGCCGAGCATGGAGAGGGTCATGGCCGTGAAATCGCCGAGCGCGACGCCCACCGCCATGGGCAGGGCCGTTCGCCATCCCTGCCCGAGGGCGTAGGACACCACCAGCAGCACGGTGGGGCCGGGGATGACGAGGAGCACGGCCGACGCCGCGGCGAAGGCCGTCCACGTTTCCAATGCCATATGGAGGCTCATGGCCCGCTCCCTTCCGCTGCGACTGAGGCGCAAAGGATGAACGGGGCGCAAGGCGACGGTCAACCGTCGCCTCCGCAGCCCGAAACAGGCCCCAGGCGGGGCTCCGAGCTTATGGCCTTCCGGCGCTCCGGAGCCTCACGCCCCCTTGGCGGTCAGCGCCAGGATGCGTTTGGCGACGATGAGCGCGAACGGGATGGCCACGACCGCGCCGACACCGGCGGCGATGGGGATGAGGCGCATGTCCTGCCCGGCCAGAGAGGGGAGGGATAGGACGACCAGCACCGCAGCACCCGCAAGAGTGGTGGCCAGCACGAGCCAGACGAGAATCGCGATCTTGAGCATGACAAAGCTCCCGCGGGCAGACGCTCAAGTTCTAGCCCCTTCCCCAACGGCGCCTTTGACGCGGATCAACAGAAGATGGCCGGTGAATATCGCATGCGTTCAGAGCATGACCGGATTGGCCGAAGCAGCGTTATAGTTGTCAGAGGCGCGCCGGTCCGCCGGGCCGCAAGCACGCCCGGTTCCCCACGGGAGGGACGCGATGCAGTGCCAGAACAAGGAAGACGATTTCCGCCAGGCCGTGCTCGACATCGTCGGCCACAAGGAAGGCCAGGCCATCATCATCCAGGTGGTGGGCGGCAACACCATCACCGGCTTTGCCCCCCTGAGCGTCGGCAAGGACTATCTGCGCTGCCAGGTGGCGGCGGGAATCGGGCAGAAGGAGCAGATCGTGCCCTTCCACTCCATCACCTGCGTGCGCTGAGTCCTCTGCGTGCGCTGAGTCCTCTGCGCGCTGATACCTCGGCACTGGCCCGGACACGGCTGATCGTATATCCCACGGGCGCCGCCGCGCCCGTCACGAGCGCGCGCCCTTCGGCATGCCACGGCCGGAGGAACGAGATCCAAGGAGCACGCCATGGCCGCCACCCAGCCCGCCTTCACCTCCGAGCCCCACCGCTTCACCCTGCTGCGCGACAAGATGCTGATCGGCGGGGCGTGGGTGGATGCCGACGGCGGCGAGACCATCGAGGTCAACAATCCGGCCACCGGCGAAATCATCGGCACCATTCCGAAGGCGGGCGCCGCCGAGACGCGCCGCGCCATCGAGGCCGCCGCCGAGGCCTTCAAGAGCTGGCGCGCCACCACCGCCGCCGAGCGCGCGGCCAAGCTGCACAAGCTCGCCGACCTGATCCTCGCCAATGCCGATGAGCTGGCGCTCATCCTCACCACCGAGCAGGGCAAGCCGCTGGCGGAGGCCAAGGGCGAGGTGGGCGGTTCCGCCGCCTATGTGCGCTGGTTCGCCGAGGAGGCCCGCCGCCTCTATGGCGACGTCATCCCCTCGCCGTGGCCCAACCGCCGCATCCTGGTGACCAAGGAGCCGGTGGGCGTGTGCGCGGCGGTGACGCCGTGGAATTTCCCGTCCTCGATGCTCTCGCGCAAGATCGGCGCGGCGCTGGCGGCCGGCTGCACCGTGGTGTGCAAGCCCTCCGAGCTGACCCCCTATTCGGGCCTCGCCTGGGGCGTGCTGGCGGAGATGGCCGGCATTCCGGCCGGCGTCGTCAACATCGTGGTGGGCGATGCCCCGGCCATCGGTGGGGAGATGACCTCCAACCCGGCGGTCAAGAAGGTGACGTTCACCGGCTCGACTCCCGTGGGCAAGCTGCTGATGAAGCAGTCCGCCGACACCATGAAGAAGATCTCGCTGGAGCTGGGCGGCAACGCGCCCTTCCTCGTGTTCGACGATGCGGACCTCGACCTCGCGGTGGAGCAGGCCATCGCCTCCAAGTATCGCAACGTGGGCCAGACCTGCGTCTGCGCCAACCGCTTCTATGTGCAGGCCGGCATCTATGACGCCTTCGCCGCGAAGTTCGCCGAGGCGTCCAAGAAGCTGAAGGTGGGCAACGGCGTGGACGCGGGCGTGGTCGCCGGTCCGCTGATCGACGAACGCGCGCTGGCCAAGGTGGAGCGGCTCCTGAAGGACGCCCTCGACAAGGGCGCCACCGTGCTCACCGGCGGCAAGCAGCCGGCACTGGGCGGCACCTTCTTCGAGCCCACCGTGCTCGCCAACGCCACGCAGGACATGGCCTTCGCCCGCGACGAGATCTTCGGCCCGCTGGCGCCGCTGTTCAAGTTCGAGACGGAGGAGGAGGCCGTCTCCTACGCCAACGCCACCGAATACGGCCTCGCCTGCTACTTCTTCACCAAGGACCTCGGCCGCGCCTTCCGCGTCTCCGAGCAACTGCAGTACGGGCAGGTGGGCGTGAATGCCGGCGTCATCACCACCGAGGTGGCGCCGTTCGGCGGCGTGAAGGAGAGCGGCGTCGGCCGCGAGGGCTCCAAGTACGGCTGCGACGACTACCTGAACATCAAGTACGTCTGCATGGGCGGGGTGTGAGACGGGAGAGTTACGGCAACAGCGCTCGCAGCAGCAAGGAACCGTCATCCCCCGGCTTGTCCGGGGGATCCACGGTGAGGCTGGGTCGGTGTCGGTCCTTCAATACACCACGTTCGGCGTAGTGGATCCCCCGGACAAGCCGGGGGATGACG
>JAEWBL010000376.1 GCA_023391175.1 Pseudomonadota bacterium | reverse complement strand
GGCTTGCGACCGATGCCGAGGACCGCGCGGCGGCCGCCGGCCTCGACGCCGAGCGCGCGCCCGTCCCGCCACCCGAGCCGCCTGATTTCTGGCCCAACGTCCATGCGCCGGATGCCGCGCGCACGGTGACGGCGGAGGTGGCACGGCTCGCGCCCGTGGGCCGGCGCCATGCGCTGCTCGTCTTCCTCTCCAATCCCACGGCGGTGGCGGGCCTCCTCATCCTCGCCGTCGTGGTGGGGGCGGCGCTGGCCGCCCCCTTGCTCTTCCCCGACGATCCGCTGGACATGGCCGGACGGCCGCTGCAGTGGCCGGGCCAGAACCCGCGCTTTCCTCTCGGCACCGATGCGCTGGGGCGCGACGTGCTCGCCGGCCTCGTGCATGGGGCGCGCGTGAGCCTGCTGGTCGGCGCCTCGGCGACGCTGGCGGGGCTTTTGGCCGGCATACTCGTGGGGGCCACGGCGGGCTATTTCGGCGGTCTGGTGGACGACGGGCTCTCCAAGCTCATCGAGATCTTCCAGACGGTGCCGGGCTTCATCCTGCTCATCGTGCTGGTGGCCATCGCCCAGCCCTCGGTGCCGGCCATCGCGCTCGCCATCGCGGCGGTGTCGTGGCCGCAGGTGGCGCGCCTTGTGCGGGCGCAGTTCCGCGCCATCAAGGAGAAGGATTTCGTCGCCGCCGCGCGGGCGCTGGGCTTCGGGCACGCCCGCATCATCTTCCGCGAGATCCTGCCCAATGCCCTGCCGCCGGTGATCGTGCTCGCCTCCGTCACGGTGGCCACCGCCATCCTCATGGAAAGCGCGCTCTCCTTCATGGGGCTCGGCGATCCCAACGTGGTGAGCTGGGGCTCCATGATCGGCACCGGCCGCGATTTCCTGCGCACGGCCTGGTATCTCAGCGCCATCCCCGGCGTCGCCATCGTGCTCACCGTGCTGTCGCTGAACCTCATCGGCGACGGCCTCAACGAGGCGCTCAATCCGCGCCGCGGCGGGGAGGGCTGAATGGCGCCGCTCATCGACGTGCGCGACCTCTCCATCGCCTTCCCGCGCGCGACGCCCGTGCGCGGCCTCTCCCTCACGGTCAGGGCGGGCGAGACCGTCGCGCTGGTGGGGGAGAGCGGCTCCGGCAAGTCGCTCACCGCCCTCGCGCTGATGCGCCTGTTGCCCGACGCGGCGCGCATCGCCTCCGGCGAGATCCTGTTCCGGGACCGCGACGGCGCGGTGACCGACCTTGCCCGGCTGGAGGACCGTGCCCTGCGCCGCGTGCGCGGGCGGGACATCGCCATGGTGTTCCAGGAGCCCATGACCTCGCTGAACCCGGTGCTCTCCGTGGGCCAGCAGGTAGCCGAGGTGGTGCGCCTGCACGAAGGCCTCTCCCGCCGCGCCGCTTCTGCCCGCGCCGTGGAACTGCTCGACCTCGTGCGCATCCCCGAGCCCGCACGGCGGGTGGGGGACTATCCCCATGAACTTTCCGGCGGCATGAGGCAGCGGGTGATGATCGCCATCGCGGTCGCCTGCGCCCCGCGCCTGCTCATCGCCGACGAGCCCACCACGGCCCTCGACGTGACCATCCAGGCGCAGGTGCTGGATCTGCTCGATGCGCTGCGCCGCGACCTCTCCATGGGCCTCCTGCTCATCACCCACGATCTCGGCGTGGTGGCCGAATGGGCCGACCGGGTGGCGGTGATGTATGCCGGCCGCAAGGTGGAGGACGCGCCCTTCGAGACCCTGTTCGGCGCGCCGCTCCATCCCTACACGCGCGGCCTGCTGGCCGCCTCGCCCCGGCTCGATGCCGGCCAGCATTATTCGGCCGGCGCGCTCGCCGAGATCGCCGGTTCCATCGCCTCGGCGGCGGGGGAAGAGGGCTGCGCCTTCGCCCCGCGCTGCCCGATCGCGCGGGCGCTGTGCCGCCCGGCCGCGCCGGCGCTGGAGGCCGTGGCGCCGGGCCATCTCGTCGCCTGCCCGGTCACCACGGCGGTCGCGCAAAGGGAGGCGCGCCATGCCCTTGCTTTCGGTTGAGAACCTGCACGCCGGCTATGAGTCCGTCGGGCGCCTGCTGCGCGCGGTGGATGGCGTCTCCTTCGCCGTGGCGCGGGGCGAGACGGTGGGCCTCGTGGGGGAGAGCGGCTGCGGCAAGTCCTCCCTCGCCAAGGTCATCATGCGCCTCGTGGCGGCCACCTCGGGACGGGTGGTGTTCGACGGGGTGGACGTGGGTGGCCTCGAAGGCGCGACGCTGAAGGCCTATCGCCGGCAGGCGCAGATCGTGTTCCAGGACCCGTTCGCCTCGCTCAATCCGCGCCAGTCCATCGCCGACATCCTCACCGCGCCTCTGGCGGTCCACAACCTCGTGCCGCGCGGGGAGCGCCTGAAGGCGGCCGGCGATGCGCTGGAGCGGGTGGGCCTGCCGCGCGAGGCGTTGGCGCGCTTTCCGCATGAATTCTCCGGCGGCCAGCGCCAGCGTCTCGGCATCGCCCGCGCGCTCATTCTCTCGCCGCGGCTCGTCATCTGCGACGAGCCGGTCTCGGCCCTCGACCTCTCCATCCAGGCACAGATCCTGAACCTGCTGGCGCGGCTGAAGACGGAGCTGGGGCTCTCCTATCTCTTCATCTCCCACGATCTTTCCGTCGTGCGCTATTTCGCCGACCGGGTGCTGGTGATGTATCTCGGCCGCATCGTGGAGACGGGCTCCTGGCAGTCCATCTTCGCCCGCCCGCTGCATCCCTACACCCGCGCCCTGATCGAGGCGGTGCCGACGCCCGGACGGCGGCGCCACGCCGCCCCGCTGTCCGGCGATCTGCCGAGCGCGCGCAACGTGCCGCCCGGCTGCCGCTTCCATCCGCGCTGCCCGCTGGCCACCCCGATCTGCACCACGTCCGACCCTGCGCTGCGCCCCCTCGGGGCCGGCCGCGCCGTCGCCTGCCATCACGCGCCCGAAGAGGCGCTCCACTGAGGATTTCGTCCATGACCGTCCATGCCATTCCGAAAGCCGCCGTGACGCCGCCGGACTATCGCTATCTCGGCCGGAGCGGCCTCAAGGTGCCGAAGCTCGCGCTGGGCACCATGATGTTCGGCGGGCCCACCGACGAAGCCACCTCCCACCGCATCATCCACAAGGCGAAGGAACAGGGCTTCTTCTTCCTCGACACGGCCGACGCCTACCAGAACGGCCGCACCGAGGAGATCGTCGGCCGCGCCATCGCGAGCGACCGCGACGCCTATGTGCTCGCCACCAAATTCGCCAATCCGGGCGGCACGGGGCCGAACCGGCAGGGCATTTCGCGCAAGTGGATCATCGAGGCGGCGGAGGCGAGCCTGCGGCGCCTCGGCACCGATTACATCGACATCCTCTATTTCCACCGCGCCATCTTCGACGCGCCTTTGGGCGAGGCGGTGCGGGCGGTGGCGGACCTCGTGAAGGCGGGGAAGGTGCGCTATTTCGGCGTGTCCAACTTCCGCGGCTGGCGCATCGCCGAGGTGGCGCATCTCGCCGACCAGTTCGGCATCGACCGGCCGGTCGCTAGCCAGCCGCTCTACAACATCGTGGACCGCACGGCGGAGGTGGAGCAACTGCCCGCCGCCCAGCATTACGGCCTCGGCGTGGTGACCTACTCGCCGCTGGCGCGCGGTGTGCTCACCGGCAAATACGCCCCGGGCGCGGCGCCGGAGGCCGACAGCCGGGCGGGGCGGGGC
>JAEWBL010000368.1 GCA_023391175.1 Pseudomonadota bacterium | reverse complement strand
GCACGGGCTGATGCGTGTGCGCGGCTTCACCCAGGACGACGCCCACATCTTCTGCACCGAGGAGCAGATGGCGGCAGAGTGCCTGAAGATCAACGATCTCATCCTCTCCACCTATGCCGATTTCGGCTTCGAGGAGATCGTGGTGAAGCTCTCCACCCGGCCGGAGAAGCGCGTGGGCTCGGACGCCGTGTGGGATCACGCCGAAGAGGTGATGACCCGCGTGTTGGCCGAGATCGAGGCCCAGTCGGGCGGGCGCATCAAGACCGGCATCCTGCCGGGCGAAGGCGCCTTCTACGGCCCCAAGTTCGAATACACGCTGAAGGATGCCATCGGCCGCGAATGGCAGTGCGGCACCACGCAGGTGGACTTCAACCTGCCGGAGCGGTTCGGCGCCTTCTATGTGGATGCGGACGGGCAGAAGAAGACGCCGGTGATGATCCACCGCGCCATCTGCGGCTCCATGGAGCGCTTCACCGGCATCCTCATCGAGCACTTCGCCGGGCACTTCCCGCTGTGGCTGGCGCCGACGCAGGTGGTGGTCGCCACCATCACCTCGGATGCGGACGACTATGCCGCCGAGGTGGTCGCCGCGCTGAAGGCGGCGGGGCTGCGCGCGGAACTCGATCTGAGGAACGAGAAGATCAACCTCAAGGTGCGCGAGCACTCGCTGGCCAAGGTGCCGGTGCTGCTGGTGGCGGGCAAGAAGGAGGCGGCCGAACGCACCCTCTCCATCCGCCGCCTCGGCTCCAACGCCCAGTCCTCGGGCACGCTCGACGAGGTGGTCGCCGCGCTGGTGGACGAGGCGGTGCCGCCGGACCTCAAGCGCAAGGCGCTCAACGCCAAGGCGGCGTGAGGCAAGGCTGCGTGAAACTTGCGCGGGCGGGGCTCCGGCTCCGCCCGCCGCGCGCACTGGTCAGAATTTGTAGCCGATGCCCATGCGGATGGCCTGCTGGTTCAGGTCCTGCAGGATCGTGGAATTGGTGCCCACCGAGTTCTCGGAGCTGTCGAAGCCGGTGTAGCGATATTCGAGGCGGGCGGTGAAGTGATCGGAGAGGGCCTGCTCGACGCCGGCTCCCACGGTCCAGCCCGGACGGGTCTCGCCATAGGCGTGGAACGATTTTCCGAGACGCCACAGATTGTTGAAGACATCGGCATAGGCGACGCCGCCGGTCACATAGATGAGCGTGCGGTCGAATGCATAGCCGAGGCGCGCGCGCAGCGAGGCCCGCCAGTTCTCCTCCACCGCATGGCCGAAAAGGTAGGAGACGAACGGGCTGGAGAAGGCTGAGGTGCCGGTGACGGCGGAGCCTTCGATATCGCCCTCGATGCCGACCACGATGTGGTCCACCTGCCAGTTGAAGGCGGCATAGGCACCGCCCACGATGCCGTCGGCCCCGGTGGAATAGGCCGGGCATGTGGTGCGCGCCCAGTTGCAATCCTGCCCGCTCGCCTGCGCCCAGGCATATCCGACATCCAGGCCGACGGTGAAGCCGCTCCAGGAAAAGGTTGGCTGCTCCGCCGGCGGTGCCGCGAGGGCGCCGTGCGCGCCCCCCAGGGAGACGGCGAGCAGGCAAGCGAATGCGCGGGCGGAAGAACGAACGCGCATGGAAAGTCCTCAGGCGGGAGCCGAATGCAGAATGGATGGCGCTGCTGCGACGCAGCGCGAGCAGCATGCAGGCCCACCTGCACCTGCCACAAGTCGGCAGGGCGCTTGAGCTGAACAGTTTCGCCCGGTGTGTCTTTTGGGAAACGCGCGCGTCGGCCCGAGCGGCCGATTACTTCTTCAGCGTCGCGAAATAGGCCGCGAGGTCGGCCGCCTCGGCGCGGGTGAGGGAGACCTGCGGCATCTGCGGGTGCGGGTTCAGCAGGCGGAAGGCCAGCCAGGCCGCCGAAACATCGCCGTCGCGGGCGGCGATGGCGGCGAAGGTGGGGGCGTCGCTCGTGGCGCTCTGCGGAGCGGTGCCCACCACGTGGCAGCCGGCGCACCAGCGCTCGGCAAGCGCGCGCCCGGCCGAGGCGTCGGCGGCGCGGGCGGAATTGGCGGCAAGCATCGGCGAGGCAACGACACCGAGCAGCGCGACGGCACCGGCCACGCGCGGAAGAAGGCGCACCATGGGAACCCTCCGGACACGGCGGCGGCCGGGCGTCACTTCGCCAGAACCTCCACCTCCTGGTTCTTGCCGGCCTCGACCTTGATGTCGCGGCTGAAATTCTTGCCGTCCTTGCGGGCGATGACGGAATAGTCGCCTTCCGACAGCACGAAGGTGGGGAAGGCGCCGATCGATTCCTTGATGGTGTCGCCACCGGGCGTGATGACGGTCCACTGGGTGTCGGCCTGCGCCTCGCCGCGCGCCACCTTCACCAGCTTGAGGCTGATCTGCGCCGCCCGGTGGTGGACCGTGGCATCGGTGAGCTTGCCGGGCTGGACGATCACGTCCGCGCGCACCACGGCATTGGCGTCGCCGTAGGTCGAGACCACGTGATAGGTGCCCTCCGGCAGCAGCACCACGTCGCCGGCGGCGGCGCCCCGGTAATAGGGCTGGCTGGAGGTGCGCCCCTGCAGAAACGAGCCCTCGAAGATGTCGAAGGTCAGCCT
>JAEWBL010000333.1 GCA_023391175.1 Pseudomonadota bacterium | reverse complement strand
CTTCAGACGTGCCAGCCGCTCGGGAAGGACGGCCATGATCCGGTCGCGCGCCTCCGCAGAGAAGGAGGCCCAGCCGCCGATCTCGCGCAGCGTTCGTCCGCAGCCGATGCACAGCCCGCTCAAGGGCTCCACCACGCACAGCTTGATGCAGGGCGTGACGATGGCGTTCGCCGCTGGAAGGGTCCGGGGTGCTGACGGTTCGATCATGGCTGCGCGGTTGTGCGCTCGGCTCCTTCGGGCTGGCGGGGCGGGAATCGCCGCTCGCCTACCGTCCGCCGAAGATAAGCACGCCGAGGAGGAACACAATCACCGCCACCTGCTGGGTGGCGCCGGCCACATCGCCGGTCTGCCCGCCGATGAGCCGGCTGGAGAGGCGCATCATCACGAGCAGAGCGAGGATCGGCCCGATCAGGCCGGCAAAGGCTGCACCGGTGCCGAAGGCCGCCACCATCACCACCGAGACGATCAGGGCGGCGACCAGCCCGCAGGACAGCGCCGCCGCTTCCGAGGGGCGGCCGACGGACGCGCCGGCGCCGTCGGTACGGGCAGGGGGGAGCGCGGCGATGAGCAGCACCCCGGCGGCGCGGGAGGCAGCCTCGCCGGCAATCAGGGCGAGCCCGGCGCGGAGCGGGCCGACCGAGACGGCGAGCGCCTCCAGCGCGCCGATCCGCAGCAGCAGCCCCAGCAGCAGCGCCGTCGCTCCATAGGTGCCGATGCGGCTGTCGCGCATGATGGCGAGCTTGTGCGCACGGTCGCGGCCGCCGCCCAGCCCATCGGCGGTGTCGGCCAGCCCATCCTCGTGGAAGCATCCGGTGGCCAGCGCCAGCGCCGCCACCGCCAGCACCGCGGCAAGGAACGCCGGCAGCTTCACGGCCATGGCGAGGATAAGGACCAGCGCCCCGATCAGGCCGAGCACCGCGCCGGCGATGGGCACCGCGTAGGCGATGCGGTCGATGTCGGGGGGTGCGAAGGCGGTGTCATCCCGCGCCGGCAGCGGCAGGCGGGAATAGAAGCGCAGCGCGGCGGCGAGGTCCTGTCCGAGTGTTCTGGCCATCGGTTGGGGCTCGTCGCTCCGGACGTTGCGGAAGGGGCGGCCGGTCTCCCGTGCCGCCCGGGTCCTTGGGAGCGCCATTTGCGGCGAAGGTCAAGGCCCGGCGCGTTGCCGCGCCAGACCCTCTCGCGATCCAGCCCCCGGATCAGAAGGTGATGAGGCCGATCATCTGGCGGATGAGGCTCAGTTCCTCGCCGCTGGTGGGCGTGGTCTGCGACACGAAGTCGAACACCTTGCCGTCCTTCAGTCCGTACTGGGCGATGCGCGTCACCCGCTTGTTCTTGTCGAAATAGACCGCCAGCACCTTCTGCTCGGTGATTTCGGGCTTGAGGAAGGCGACTCGCTGCTGGGTCTGGGAGATGTAGAAGAAGGCATCGCCGTTCAGGGTCGCAACGGTAGAGGGCGTGCCAAGCACGAGCAGCACCTGCTCCTGGCTCGACCCGACCGGAACCTGATCGAGCGCGCCCTCGGCCAGCACGTAGCCGCGCTGATAGGTGCGAACGACGCCGGTGAGCTGGCCGCCCGTGCCGTTCACGACCACCTGGTCGCAGCCGGCGAGCGCCATACCGGCGAGCAGGAGCGTGGCGGTCGCCGCAAGCCCGAGCCTCCGGCGTGAGGTGGTCCGCTCGGTCTTCGTGTGCCAGTGCCTCGTGTCAAGTGACGCCACACGCATCCCCATCTTTGTCCTTGTGAACGGCGCCCCGGCGCGCCGCCTCGGCTACCGCCCCTTGCCATGCGGGCGAGGGCGCGTTACGCCGCTTGCCCGTTCAACTGCCGCCGGACCTGGGCCCGGGATCCGAAATGCTCAACCTGTTCCGCTCGTCAAAGCGTGCCAAGTCCCGCGAGACCATCGAGCGCCTGTATGGCGCGATCGTGGCACAGTCGCGGCGGGCGGAGTTCTACACTGACTTCGGCGTTCCCGATACGCTGGAGGGACGCTTTGAAATGGTGGTGCTCCACACGGTCCTCGTCTGCCACCGCCTGAAGGGCGGCGACGACATCGCGCGCGCCATGTCGCAGGAGATTTTCGACGCCTTCGCCGCCGACATGGACGCCACCATGCGCGAACTGGGCGTGGGCGACCTCACCGTTCCGAAGAAGATGAAGAAGGTCGGCGAGGCCTTCTACGGCCGTGCTGCGGCATATGATACCGCGCTGGCCGCGTCCGGCAACGACCTGCTCGCCCTGGCGCTCGCCCGCAACATTCTCGGCACGGACGGCGCGGCGCCGGCGGCCAAGCCGTTCGCGGCTTACGTTCGCAACGCAGCCGAGCGCCTTGCCGATACGCCGTTTGAAACTTTCGCCCGGGGCGTGCTGGCGCTGCCGAATCCCGAATACGGGCCTGCGCCGGAGGCCGGACAATGAGCGACCTTCCTTATTCCTACATGATCTCTGTCGCGGACCTCCCGCCGCTGGGCCTCCACCTGAAGCTCGAGCCGGATGCCGAAACCACGGCGGCGCTTGCCCGTCACATCGGCGTGCTGCACGCCGAAGGGATCGTGGCGGCGCTTCATCTCGTGCCGGAAGGCAAGGAAGGCGTGCGCGTCTCCGGCCGACTCACGGCCACGGTCCGCCAGACCTGCGGGGTCACGCTCGAGCCGTTCGACGCGCCCCTCGACGAAGAGATCGACGTCCATTTCGCCCCCGCCGGCAGCTATGTGCGCTCGGAGGAGGACGAGGAAAACGGGATCGATCCGCCCGACGAGATCGTGGACGGGCGGATCGATGTGGGCGCGCTGCTGTGCGAGTTCCTCGCCCTTGGCGTCGATCCCTACCCGCGCAAGCCCGGCGCGGTGTTCGAGCCGCCGGCGGAGGATGCCGCCGCGCTCTCGCCCTTCTCCGCGCTCTCGCGGCTGAAGGACAAGGAGTGAGCACGCCTCGCCGCCGCGGAGCAGTTGCGATGCCGCCGCGACACGCTATTGTCCGCGCGCCGCAACGGCGACGGTAACGACGGGACATGCTTGCCGGGATTCCGATCCCACACCTTTTCCGCCAGGGCAGAGCCCGCCGCCATTTGATCGAAGCAGGGATTTACGCCTGAGATGACCGTAGCCGTCCGCATCGCCCTCGACGCCATGGGCGGCGACCATGGACCCGAGACGGTCCTTGCCGGAGCGGAAATCTCCCTCGGACGCCATCCGGACACAGCCTTTGTCCTCTATGGCGACGAGGCGCGGATCCGCGAGGTTCTGAAAAGCCATCCCAAGCTCGCGGCGGCCTCCCGCATCGTCCACACCGAGGTGGTGGTGGGCATGGACGACAAGCCGAGCCAGGCGCTGCGCCGCGGCCGCTACAAATCGTCCATGTGGAAGGCCATCGACGCGGTGAAGGTCCACGAGGCCGACGTCGCCGTCTCCGCCGGCAACACCGGCGCGCTGATGGCCATGGCCAACTTCAACCTGCGCACCATGCCCGGCATCAGCCGCCCCGCCATTGCCGCCATCTGGCCGACGCTGCGCGGCGAGACGGTGGTTCTGGACGTGGGTGCCTCCATCGGTGCCACCGCGAAGAGCCTCGTCGAGATGGCGATCATGGGCTCGGCCATGGCGCGCGTGCTGTTCGACATCGAGGAGCCGACCGTGGGCCTCCTCAACGTCGGCGTCGAGGAGATCAAGGGCGTCGAGGAAGTGAAGGAAGCCGCGCGCATCCTCCGGGAGGAGGGGGTGGCGGTGAACTATCACGGCTTCGTCGAGGGCAACGACATCGGCGCCGGTACGGTGGACGTGGTCGTTACCGAAGGCTTCTCCGGCAACATCGCGCTCAAGACCGCCGAGGGCACGGCCAAGCAACTCGCGTCCTATCTGCGCTCGGCCATGAGCCGGACGCTGCGGGCGAGGATCGGCTATCTTTTCGCGCGCGACGCGTTTCGCGTGCTGAAGGAGAAGATGGACCCGCGCCGGGCCAACGGCGGCGTGTTCCTCGGCCTCAACGGCATCGTCATCAAGAGCCACGGGGGCACCGACGCGGAGGGCTTCGCCGCCGCCGTCGACCTCGCCTATGACATGGTGCGCCACGAACTGCTGGCGCGCATCGAACAGAGCCTCACCAGCCGCAGGCCTCCGGAGATTTCCGAGCGCCGGCCGGAGGCCGCAGGGGCGGAAGGACAATCGTGAGCGGTATCAGGTCCGTCGCCCGGGGCACCGGGTCCTATCTCCCCGAGCGGGTCCTCAGCAATGCCGATCTCGCGGCGCGCATGGACACGTCCGACGAGTGGATCGTCCAGCGCACCGGCATCCGCCAGAGGCATATCGCTGCGGAGGGTGAGTTCACCTCGCACCTCGCCATCAAGGCGGCCCAGCGCGCGCTTGATGCGTCCGGCCTCACCGCCGCCGACATCGACCTGATCGTCCTCGGCACGGCAACCCCGGACCAGACGTTTCCGGCCACCTCCGTGACCGTGCAGGCCGAACTGGGTATTACGCGCGGCGCGGCCTTCGACATCCAGGCGGTGTGCTCGGGCTTCGTCTTCGCCCTCGCCACGGCGGATGCCTATCTGAAGACCGGTGCCTTCAAGCGGGCGCTGGTGATCGGTGCCGAGACCTTCTCGCGCATCCTCGACTGGGAGGACCGCGGCACCTGCGTGCTGTTCGGCGACGGCGCCGGTGCGCTGGTGCTGGAAGGCGTGGATGCGGCGTCGGCCGGCAATTCCGGTCTCCTCACCTCCCACCTGCGCTCGGACGGACGGCATCGCGCCAAGCTCTATGTGGACGGCGGGCCCTCCACGACGGGCACCGCCGGCCATCTGCGCATGGAAGGCAAGGAAGTGTTCAAGCACGCGGTGGGGATGATCACCGACGTGATCGAGGATGCCTTCGCCGCCACCGGCGAGAGTGCCGCGAGCATCGACTGGTTCGTGCCCCATCAGGCCAACCGCCGCATCATCGACGCCAGCGCCCAGAAGCTGGGGATCGCGCCGGAGAAGGTGGTGACCACCGTGGACCTCCACGGCAACACCTCCGCCGCCTCCATCCCCCTGGCGCTTGATGTCGCAGTGCGGGATGGCCGGATTACGCAGGGTGATCTGGTCCTGCTTGAGGCGATGGGCGGTGGATTCACCTGGGGGTCGGCGTTGATCCGCTGGTAAGCCACATAAAGCGTTGACCTTGTTCGGCCCGCGCGGCTAGTTTGCCGGACGCCGTTGCCCACAGGCGCTGGGGCTCGTTGAGGTGCGGCGTCGTATCCGTCACATTCGTGCAGCCTCAACTGTTAAGAATTGCTGCGTTTGCAAGGCTGGGCGGTCGCAGGGCGTTGGCGGCCGGTCCGAGCGCGCTTTCAGGGGTCGGGGAGACATATGGCTGGTCGGACCGTAACGCGGGCGGATCTGTGTGAGGCCGTCTATCAGCAGGTAGGACTGTCTCGTACCGAGTCTGCCCAACTCGTCGAGATGGTTCTCAAGGAGATCGCGGACTGCCTCGCCCGTGGCGAGACGGTCAAGCTGTCTTCGTTCGGCTCCTTCGTCGTGCGCGACAAGGGCGAGCGCATCGGGCGCAATCCCAAGACCGGCCAGGAGGTGCCCATCGAGCCCCGCCGGGTCATGGTCTTCAAGCCCTCCAGCATCCTGAAGCACCGCATCAACGGCACCGAGCCGGACGGGACGGACGAGGACTGATCCTCGACGCCCGCCCAGCGGACAGGATTTCGTAACCGATCGCGCGAACACCCGGGGACAAGCCCTTGCTGTGGCTTGCCCGCCTTTCCGCATGCGCCAATCGCACCTATGATTCCTCGACGGGCTCTGGGCGATTCGGTCGAACGAGGCGGGAGACAAGGTGGGCGACGCGCGCGAGACGGAGAAAGCTCCGGACGCCTTCCGGACCATCAGCGAGGTGGCGGACGAGCTTGAGCTGCCGCAGCACGTCCTGCGTTTCTGGGAAAGCCGATTCACCCAGATCAAGCCGGTGAAGCGCGCCGGCGGCCGGCGATTCTATCGGCCGGAGGACGTGGACCTCCTGCGCGGCATCCGGCACCTGCTCTATACCGACGGCTTCACCATCAAGGGCGCCCAGCGGGTGCTGAAGGATCAGGGCGTGCGCTACGTCCAGGATCTCGGCATCGAGCGCGAGGTGGCGTCCATGCGGTCTCCCCGCCCGGCCCGTGCGGCGGGCGGGGAGGGTGTCACATTCGGCGGCCTGCTCGGCCTGCTTCCGCGCCGGCGTGGCAAGGGGCGGGGAGGGGAGGAGGATATCCTTCCCGAGCTGCCCGAAAGCGCAGAGCTGCCGTTGCCCTTCCCCGATCCCGAAGCCGACCGCGATCTTGCATCCGAGCCGGCGAAGCCGCCCATGCCCCTGCGAGAAAGCCGCGCCCGCGCGGGCCAGGCGGAGCGGCGCGATCTCGCCTTCGATCGGCCCGCGCGCGAACTGCCTCTCCATCACCAGCCCGTCCGGGATGAACCCGGTTTTGATCCGCCCGTGCGCCATCCCGACCGAGGGGAGGCACAGCCCGAGCGCCGCCGTCCCGCCGAGTCCAATCTGCGCGGGGGAGGCGACGGCCGTCGCGAGCCTTCGTTCGGCGGCGTGCAGGACGACCCGGACGATGTACCGCCGCGTCGTCCCGGCCCGCGGCGCGACGCGGATCTGGATCACGACACGGCGCCCCTGCCCCGCGGGGAATCCAAGAGGGAGCCGCAGGTGGACGCGCGCGCCGATCTGCAGTCCCGCCCAGCCCTGAGTCTCGACGAGGACCATGGCCACCATTCCGAGCGGACGCCCGCCCGACGGGGCCCGCCGGACGGCCGTGCCAGCGAGCGCGTGGAGCCCCAGTTGCGCCCCATGCAGCGCCCGAGCCGGGGGCCTGCGTCGCGACTCGCCATGCAGTCCGACGACCCGGCGCCCCATTCGCCGGAGCTAGACGATCCACTGCTGCCGTTCCTGGATGATTTTTCGCCGGGCCCGCAGGTGTCCGAGCCCATCGAGGACCGCATTCGTCGCCTGAAGGCGCAGGAAAGGCGCCCGCCGCGGCCCCATGAGGTGCCCGAGCACGATACGCGACAGCAGGCACCGGCACCCCCCCGTGTCGACCATGCCGCGCCCCGACCGTACGCGCGTGAAGATGAGCCCGGCCCGCCGGATGATGACACGCCGCGCCGGTCCCGACGCGCGCTCTCCGAAAGCCGCGACTGGCTCGAAGCCGAGCCGTCCCGGCCGCGCGATCGCGATACACGCGAGGGCCGGCTGCTGCGTGACGGCGAATGGCGGCAGACCGATTGGGTGGAAAGCGCTGCCGAACCCGCTGCCGAGGACACCTCCTGGGACGGCCCGGACACTCGCCGTGCCGGACATCACGACGCGGGTCGCGATGCCGAGTGGCGAGAGCGCGAATGGCGGGACGAACACCGGTGGGAGGAGGATCGCCACACCGAACCGCCTTACGCCCCCCCTGCGCACCCCAGCGATGACGAATGGCCTGCAGCCGCCCCGTTGCCCGCCGAGGCGCCCGCCCCCTACCGCGAGGCCCTGAGGGGCTCCGAGCCGGAGTATTCCATGAACGATCAGGATCGGCCCCAGGATCGGGCATATGATCGGTCCTTGGAGCGGCCGTTGGAGCGGGCTTCCGATCGTCGTCCCGTCGAGCGGCCTGCGGAACGGCCACGCCGGCCGGATAGCCGTGCGGGGGACGCGCGGCGCGAGCCGCCGCTGGGCCTCGCTTCGGCGCATCCGCAGCGGGTCGGGGTGGAGCGCGCAGCTCCGCGCGATTCATACCCTTCGGACGCCTACGGCCCCGCCGAGGTGTCGGCCCGCTTGCCCCGGTCGCCCGGAAGCTGGCAGGGCGAGGCCATGCGCCGCGCGATCGATGAGGAATGGGGAGAGGATGCGCCCCAGGCGCTACCGCGCGCCACGCGCGTCGGCC
>JAEWBL010000190.1 GCA_023391175.1 Pseudomonadota bacterium | reverse complement strand
GTCCAAGAGTCCGAGGTCCAAGTGGCTGAAAACCGGCAGGACGAGACCCGCCAGGAGCCGCCGGACTCGGACGCTTCCCCTCCGCCCGCGGTGGACGCGCAGGCGGATGCCGTGACCCCTGCCGAGCGGCCCCTTCCGATGGAAAACAGGCGGCGCGCCCCCTGAACGGCTCCGCTTGATCTGGATCAACGTCCGCGTGCGGCCCGCTGCCTAGCTTTCCCCCATAACCATCGGGGGAAACCATGCCTGCACAGACCGCCATCTGGCTCACCGTCATCGTCACCGCCTTCGGTGGCTTCGCGCTGGCCCTCGCCTGGGCCGATCGCTACACGGCCGGCGGCAAGCGCTGATCCCGCGCGGCCCGGCTCCGCTCGCGTTGCGGGCCGCTCGGCCCATGGCTTAGTCTGCCCCGCGGCACATGCCCGGGGGCGCGCCATGATGGGATGTTCAAGGGACACGTCGTGCGTACCGCGCGGGCGGGGCGGTCGTCGCGCGCTGGCGATGCTGGCGCAAATACTGTTGTTCGTGCTCGGCTCTGCCGCGGCCCACGCCACCGGCACGCTCGATTGCGGCATTGACGATGCGGCGGTGGCCTTCGACGCGCAGACGGCCTTCTCCCACGGCATGGGCGGCAGCTTCAACAATTTCCGCGCCGTGCTGGAGCTGAAGCCGGCCGCCAAGGCCGGCCCCGCATCCGGCAAGCTGGAACTGGATGGCGAGGCGCTGGTCCACCACTGGTTCCACGCCAGCGAGGTGCGCCTTCACCTCTATCGCGAGCTTCCCGACCCCAAGGCCGGCGCCGCCGAGCTGGTGATGGAGACCCGGGCGAAGGGCAAGGACGCCGAGAGTTTCGCCGGCCGCTATGTGCTCACCCTCACCACGGTGGATGCGGACGGCAAGGAAAAGACCCGCACGCTGAAGGGACGCGCCACATGCTCCGCCGGCTGATCGCCGTTGTTCCGTTCGCCATCGCCTTGGTGCCGTCGCTCGCTCCGGCTGCGGACCCGCTGCCGCCCTTCGCCTGCACCGGGCCGTTCGCGCCCGACACCGACGAGGCGGCGCTGATCCGCACGTTCGGACGCGCCAACGTGGTGTTCCGCAGCGTGCCCGCCGCCGAGGGCGAGATGGTAAAGGCCACCGTCCTGTTTCCCGAGGACAAGTCGCGCCGGGTGGAGATCATCTGGCTCGACGACAAGAAGCGGCGGCGGCCGGGCGACGTGATCGTCCATGACCCCGGCCCATGGCGCACGGCCGAGGGCATCGGCGTCGGCGCGACGCTCGCCGAGGTGGAGGCGGCGAACGGCAAGCCCTTCACCCTCTCCGGCTTCGGCTGGGACTATGGCGGCTCGGTGCTGGACTGGGACGGCGGCCGTCTCGCCAAGACCGCGGGCTGCCGGCTGCAACTGCGCTTCGAGCCGCCCGGCTCCTATGAGGGCGACGTGGACGGCGACCGGGAGTTCCGCTCCGACAACAAGGACATGCGGGCGGCGAAGCCCGTCGTCTACCAGATGGTGCTGTCCTACGGCGGCGAGTGAGCGCCCCTTCGCGAGTGAGCGACTTCCCGCCGCCCCTGTGCTAAAGGGGCGGCATGTCGCCCCCCGCCAGATCCCGGCCCGAGCAGCCCGCCGCCGACGCCGCGCCCGCGCCGTTCTGGCGGACCAAGACCCTCGCCACCATGACGGTGGAGGAGTGGGAGAGCCTCTGCGACGGCTGCGGCCGCTGCTGCCTCGTGAAGCTCGAGGACGAGGACACGGGCGCCATCGCCTATACCGATGTCGCCTGCCGCCTGTTCGACGCCGGCTCCTGCCGCTGCAGCGACTATCCCAACCGCTCGGACATCGTGGCTGACTGCGTGCGCCTCACCCCCGAGGCGGTGGAGAGCATCGGCTGGCTGCCGCCCACCTGCGCCTACCGGCTGGTGCGCGAGGGCAAGGATCTGCCGTTCTGGCATCCTTTGGTCTCGGGCACGCCGGATACGGTGGTCAGCGCCGGCATCTCGGTGAAGGGCCGGGTGGCGGGGCTGGAGAGCGCGTTCGGCCTGTTCGAGCTGGTGGACCACATCGTCAACTGGCCGGCCCGCTGGCCGCGCGGCGCCAAGGGGGCACAGGCGCCCGCGAAGCGGGACCGCCCCCGGGCGAAGCCGGGCCCGACAAAGCCGGGCCTGTCCGATACGGGGGCCTGAGCGGGCCTATTCGGCCGCCGTGCCGGTCTTCTTCTTGCGGGTTTCCACCGGCGCCGGCTCGATGAGGTGGCGGCATTCCTCGGCGGTGAGGGGCTCGCCGAACACCACGCCCTGGCCGTATTCGCAGCCGAAGCGGGTCATCTCGGAGGCTTCCGCCTCCTTCTCCAGCCCCTCGGCCATCACGTCCATGCCGAGGTCGTGGGCAAGGTCGATCATGGCGCCGACGATCACCGGGCGGGCGGCGCGGGACGGGCCCTTGGCCACCGAGCGCACGAAGCGGGGGTCGATCTTCACGCTGTCAAACGGGAAGCGCTGGAGATAGGCGAGGGAGGAATAGCCGGTGCCGAAATCGTCGAGGCACAGGCCCGCGCCCAGTTCGCGCATGCGGCCTAGCACCACGGCGGCATATTCCGGGTTTTCCATCACCAGACCCTCGGTGACTTCCAGCTTCAGCGAGCCGGGCGCCACCGTGTTGCGGGCCAGCACCGATTTCAGGTCCTGGATCAGGTCGTGCCGCAAAAGCTGCCGGGACGAGACATTGACGTGCATGAACAGCGGCGGGTCCACGCGCAGCAGGCGCTGCCACTGGCCGAGCTGGCGCGCCGCGCGGTCGAGCACGAACAGGCCGAGGTCGAGGATGAGCCCGGTCTCCTCGGCCAGCAGGATGAATTCGGAGGCGGCCAGCTCGCCGAGGCGCGGGTGGTTCCAGCGCATATAGGCCTCGAAGCCGCCGATGGCCCGGTCGCCGAGGCGGACGATGGGCTGGTAGCGGACCGAGATCTGCTCCTTCTCCAGCGCCTCGCGCAGCTCCTGCTCCAGCACCACGCGGTCGATCTTCTGCTGGCGCATGGCCGGGCGGAACACCTCGATGCGGTCGCCGCCGATGCGCTTGGCGTAATACATCGCCAGCTCGGCGTCCTTGAGCACCTCGTCGCGCTTCACCTGGTCCGGGCCGGACAGGACGAGGCCGATGGAGGCCGTGACGAACACCTCCCGGTCGGCGAAGGCGATGGGCGCGCGCAGCGAGCGGCGCAGGGTGTCGGCGAAGGTGGTGATGCGCTCGGCGTCACGCTCGGACATGAGGATGATGCCGAACTGGTCGCCGGAGATGCGGGCGAGCGTGTCCTGCGGCTTCAGAAGCCGCGTCATGCGGCGGGCGACGGTGAGGAGGATGGAATCCGCCACCGCCATGCCCACCTGCACGTTGAGCTGCTTGAAGCGGTCGAGGTCGATGACCATCACCGTCGGCTTCACCTTGTCGTCGAGGCGGGCGGCGACGAGGGCCTGGTGCAGGCGGTCGAGGAACAGTTCGCGGTTGGGCAGGCCGGTGAGGTTGTCGCGCACCGCGTCGTGCAGCAGGCGCTCGGCGGCGATGCGCTCGCCGGTCACGTCGGTGAGGGTGCCGATGCAGCGCACCACCTCGCCGTCCGCGCCCACCACCGGGCGGGCCTTCAGGTTGAAGGTGAGATAGTGGCCGTCGATGGCGCGCAGCCGGAAATCCTGGTCGATGCGGCCGCGGCGCTGGTCGATGATGCCGTCGAGCGTCGCGCGGAAGCGGTCGCGGTCGGCGGGGTGCAGCACCTCCAGCCAGCCGGCGGCCTCGGTCTCCAGCGAATGGCGCTTCAGGCCCAGCGCCTCCTCGGCCTCGGGGGAGGTGTAGATGCGGTCGGTGTCCACATCCCAGTCCCACACGATCAGGCCCGAGCCGGCCAGCGCCAGCGCGCGGCGCTCCAGCTCGGAGGTCGAGCCCTGGATGCCGCCGATGCCGGCGAATGCGTGCTGCATCACCGTGAAGCCGATGAGCATGACGATGAGCACGAGGCCGCCCGACAGCGCCGGGGCGGCCAGATCGTTGGTGACGAAGCCGGCCACGGTGAGGCCCGCCATCATCACCCACACCACCAGCAGCATCCAGGTGGGGATGATGAGCACCGCCCGGTCATAGCCATGCTGGGAGAGCCAGATCACCACCAAGAGGCCGGCGACCGCCACCATGGCAAGCGAGAGGCGGGCGATGCCAGCGGCGACCGGCGCATCCAGC
>JAEWBL010000162.1 GCA_023391175.1 Pseudomonadota bacterium | reverse complement strand
CCCGGCCCGATGCCGGTGCCGCTCGCCGCCGAACCCGCCACCGTGTTGGAGGAGGTGACGTAGGGATACGTGCCATGATCGATATCGAGCAGCGCGCCCTGCGCCCCTTCGAACAGGATCTTTCGGCCGTCGCGGCGGGCCTTGTCGAGAAGCTCCCACACCCGGTCCATGAAGGGCAGGACCTTGGGGGCGAGCGCCATCAACTCGGCGACCAGCGCCGCACCGTCCACCTCGGCCATGCCGAGGCCGCGGCGGATGAGATTGTGGTGGGTGAGCAGGCGATCGACCTTGCCCGGCAAGGTCGCCGGGTCGGTCAGGTCCACGAGGCGGATGGCGCGGCGGCCGACCTTGTCTTCATAGGCCGGTCCGATGCCGCGCTTGGTGGTGCCGATGCGCGCGCCTTCCGCCGTGGCGCTTTCGCGCAGGGCGTCCAGCTCGCGGTGCAGCGGCAGGATCAGTGGCACGGTCTCGGCGATGCGGAGCCGGTCGGGACCGATCACGATGCCCTGGGCGGCGAGCCGCGCCAGTTCGTCCACCAGCGCCTGCGGGTCGAGCACGACGCCGTTGCCGATCACCGACAGCTTGCCGGGACGCACCACGCCGGACGGCAGCAGGGACAACTTATAGGTGACGCCGCCGACGACCAGCGTATGGCCGGCATTGTGGCCTCCCTGGAAGCGGACGACCACGTCCGCCTGCTCGGAGAGCCAATCGACGATCTTGCCCTTGCCTTCGTCGCCCCACTGAGAGCCGACCACGACCACATTGGCCACGCGGTGGTGCCTCCTGAACCCGGCACGGGAGGTTCGGACCTCGACCGCGCGCACAAAGGAAAGCCCCGGCTCTGGTCCGGGGCGTTACCAAAGCGTCTTACGGGATCGGGGCTGGCGAGGCAAGGTTTGCGCGGCGGGCCGACCTTCGGGCGACGTTCCGTCAGCGGTAGCGGCGGGAGGTGCCGGTGGGGACGCCCTTTGGAGCGTTGGCGGGCAGGCCCGGTTCGTGCTCTACCTTCCCCGATGAAGACACCCCGCAGCGCTCCCGCTCCTTCCCGCCGCCCCGGCGGCAGCCCCAAGCCCGTTGCCGCCACCCCCGGATTGTCCGCCCGCGCCGTCGCCGTCGATGCGCTGGAAGCCGTGCTGCGGCAGGGCGCCGCGCTGGAAGAGGCGCTGGACGGCCCGACGCTGGAGCCGCGCGACCGGGCGCTCGCCTATCGCATCGTCGCCACCGCCTTGCGGCGGCTCGGGACGCTCCGCGCCGTGCTCGGCAAGCTGATGGAGCGCGGCTTCCCCAAATCCGCGCCGCGGCTGGAATCGGTCCTGCTCGCCGGAGCGACCCAGATCCTGTTCATGGACGTGCCGAGCCATGCGGCGGTGGGTCTCAGCGTGGACCTCGCCCGCGCCGACCGCTCGACCGTGGGCTTCGCCGGCCTCGTCAACGCCGTGCTGCGCCGGGTGGCGCGGGAGGGTGAGGCGCTGATGGCCGGGGTCGATCCCGATTTCGCCGATACGCCCGACTGGCTGCGCCAGCGCTGGACCAAGGCCTATGGCGCCGACACGGCGCGCGCCATGGCCGCCATGCACCGGGTGGAGCCACCTCTCGACATCACGGTGAAGACCGACCCGGACGGCTGGGCACAGAAGCTCTCCGGCGAGGTGCTGCCCACCGGCACGGTTCGCATCCTCCAGGCCGGGCCGGTGCGTGCGCTGCCCGGCTTCGCGGAAGGGGAATGGTGGGTGCAGGATGCCGCCGCCGCGCTTCCCGCGCGCCTGCTCGGCAATGTGCAGGGGCTGAAGGTGGCGGACCTGTGCGCCGCCCCCGGCGGCAAGACGGCGCAGCTCGTCGCCTCCGGTGCGCAGGTGACGGCGGTGGACCGCTCCGGCGCCCGCCTCACCCGGCTCAGGGACAATCTGGCGCGGCTCGGCCTCTCCGCGTCGGTGGTGGAGGGCGATGCCGCGACCTTCGCCGGCGGCCCGTTCGATGCGGTGCTGCTCGACGCGCCCTGCTCGGCCACCGGCACCTTGCGCCGGCATCCGGACATCGCGGTGTCGAAGCGCCCGGCCGATATTCCGACCCTCGCGACCCTGCAGGCCCGGCTGCTCGACCACGCCATCGACCTCGTGAAGCCCGGCGGCCTCGTCGTCTATTCCACCTGCTCGCTGGAGCCGGAGGAGGGCGAGGCGCAGGTGGAGCGGCTTCTGGCCGCCCGTCCGGAGGTGGAACGCGTCCCGCTGCACCCCGGAGAGGTGGATGGCCTCGATTTGTTCATAACTCCTCAAGGGGATGTGCGCACTCTTCCAAGTCACTGGATGCGGGGGGAGGCGGAGCGGTCGGGACTCGACGGCTTCTTCGCCGCCCGGCTGCGGCGCAGGGCAAGCCCAACGGCCTGATCCCCCGCGCCCCAGCCTCCTCTCGCGCGGGCTAGAGGCTGGTGAAGACAGGCGCATGGGTATCTGGAATGGATCGGCGGGCCCGCTGCAGGCCGTGGCCAGAAATCTGGTCGGCACGCTGGCCGGGAAGGGCCACGCCCACCCGACGGGAGGCGCCGTGAGCCGAGGCGGGCTGAAAGAGCGCACGCAACTGGCGACCCTCCTGCTGGAGCTTTGGTCGCAGACGGTGCTCGCGCGCATCGGCGGCCGCGCGGTGCCGCTGGGCTACGTGCCGGTTCCGGTGCCGGAACGCCTTCTCATCGCCCCGCAGGACCTGAGGACCGGCGACGCCACCGTCGCCAGCGAAATCTATTCCGGCCGCTTCGCCTTCGCCGGCAAGGTCATGGCGCTCGACGGCCGCACCGCGTTCGAGCTGGTGCCGCCCTCGGTGGAATGGGCCGAGGCGCTACACGGCTTCGGCTGGCTGCGGCACCTGAAGGCGGCCAATACCACCATCGCCCGCGCCAATGCCCGCGCCCTCGTCGGCGATTTCATCCGCGATCCTGGCAAGGCCAAGGCGGTGGCGGCACGCCCGGCCGTGGCGGCGCGGCGCATCATCTCCTGGCTCACCCAGGCGACCTTCCTGCTGCAGGACGCCGACCACGATTTCTACCGTCGCTTCATGCGTTCGCTGGCCAAGCAGGTGCGCCAGCTGCGCCGGATGGCCAGCGACGCGCCGGACGGCTATCCCCGCCTCATCGCCATCGTCGCGCTGGTGTTCGCCGGGCTGTGCATGTCCGACCAGCCGCGCCTCCTCAAGGCGGCTCAGAAGCGCCTCGCCGAGGAACTGGACCGGCAGATTCTGCCGGACGGCGGACCGCTCACCCGCAATCCCGGCATGCTCATCGAGCTGCTGCTCGACCTTCTGCCGCTGCGCCAGGCCTTCACTGCCCGCAACCAGCAGGCCCCGGCCGCGCTGATGAATGCGGTGGACCGGATGATGCCCATGCTGCGCTTCTTCCGGCATGGCGACGGCGCCTTCGCGCATTTTCACGGCATGGGCCATACGGCGGCGGACCAGCTGGCCACCATCCTCGCCTTCGACGATGCGCGCGGTGCACCCGTCGCCAACGCGCCCTATTCCGGCTACCAGCGGCTCGATGCGCGCTCGCTGATGCTGATTGCCGACACCGGCCCGCCGCCACCCGCCGTGGCGAGCTGGGAGGCGCATGCCAGCTGCCTAGCGTTCGAGTTCTCCTCGGCCCGCCAGCGCATCGTCATCAATTGCGGCGTGCCGGAGGTGCATCGGGAGATGTGGCGGCAGGTGGCGCGCTCCACGGCGGCCCATTCC
>JAEWBL010000029.1 GCA_023391175.1 Pseudomonadota bacterium | reverse complement strand
CGCGGTCGTAGGGCAGGCAGTCCCACGAGGGAAAGGAGATCACCTCCAGCTCGGGGGCAAAGAAGGCAAGGCCCCGCTCCAGAGCCGCCATGCGCTGGCCGTCGCGGCAGACCACCGTCAGGCTCGGCCACGGCGCGTTCTTCTGCGCGGCAAGGGAGCGCGCGAGGTCCGCGACCACCATGCCCTCCATGCCGTCGGCGACGCGCGAGAGGGTCAGCGGCCGGCCTTCGGCCAGCACGTCGGCGATGGGCTGGGGACGCTTCAAGACACGAACTCCGGAAGGACGCGGGCGGGGAGATCAGCCCGGCAAGATCAGCTCGGCAGGCCGCGGCCCGAGAAATGGAACGCGCAGATCTTGCGGAACAGCTCGGTATCGAACTCCGGCGGGATCGCTTCGGTGCCGCTGACCCAGGAGAAGACCTTCTGGTCCTCGGGCTCCAGCAGTTCCTCGAAATCGGCGAGTTCCGCGTCCGAGAGCGCGGCGATCTCGGCATCGGCGAAACCGCCGAGGATGAGGTCCATCTCGCGCATCCCGCGATGGCGCGCCCGGAACAGGATGCGGCGGCGCCGCTCGTCGAGCCCGTCGCTGGACCTGATGATGCCGGACATGAGGGACCTCCAAAGCAGGGCGACGGCCGGTCCCAGAGGCCCGTCCGCTCGGCGCATATAGGGGCTTGGCCCCCGTTTTGGCCAGTGGGGGCGGGGATGGCGGCTGGTCGCGGTTGAATCTTCTCCTGGTGAAAAAGGAGAAGCGACCGTCAAAGAGCACGGCTGGTAGGACGGGGTGCGGCCGCGCTCCCTCTCCCCTTGCGGGAGAGGGCTGGGGTGAGGGGTATGCCTCCGCAGAGCCCAGTGGCACCCGCCCCCTCGCCCGTCTCGCGGCAAGCCGCGATCCACCCTCTCCCGCAAGGGGAGAGGGGAACAAAGCGCCCTACGCCTTTCCTCAGCCAGCCGCCCGCGCAATCGCGAGGAAGTCCGCAGCCTTCAGGCTCGCCCCACCCACCAGCGCGCCATCGACGTTGGAGACGGCGAGGAGGGCGGCGGCATTGTCCGGCTTCACCGAGCCGCCATAGAGGATGCGGATGCCGTTCGCCTCGGCGCCGAAGCGCTCGGCGAGGATGTGGCGGATGGCGCCGTGAACCTCGGCCACGTCGTCGGTGGTGGGGGTGCGGCCGGTGCCGATGGCCCAGATGGGCTCATAGGCGATGACGAGGTTGGCCGCCGTCGCGCCGTCCGGCACGGACTGGCGCACCTGCCGCGTCACCACCGCGGAGGCCTCGCCTGCATCGCGCTCCACCAGCGTCTCGCCCACGCAGACCACGGGCAGCAGCCCCGCGCGCCACGCCGCCTTCACCTTGGCCTTGATGATGGCATCGCCCTCCTGATGGTCGATGCGGCGCTCGGAATGGCCGAGAATCACCGCCACCGCCCCGGCGTCGCGCAGCATCTCGGCGGAGATGTCGCCGGTGTGGGCGCCGCTCTCGGCCGGATGGCAGTCCTGACCGCCGATCATCAGCTGGGTGCCCGCGACGTCGGCGGCGAAGGCGCCGATGAGCGTGAAGGGCGGGCAGATCATGGTTTCCGCCGAAAGGCCGGCAAGGCCCGCCGCCACGGCCCGCAACTCGGATTTGGCCGCCCGCAGGCCGTTCATCTTCCAATTGCCTGCGATCAGGGGGCGGCGTTCGGCCGTCATGGCGGTTCCTCCGGGTTTTGCAGCAGCGGCAAGGCTCACGTAGGGGCCTCACCTACCAGAGCCGCGCGCCCGCTGGAAAGGGGTGCGACCATGCGCCGTTGCGAGGCCCCCTCCCCCTCCCTATGATGCGCCGCTTCCGCGCCGGGGCCTCCGGCGCTCTTTGAACGAATGAGCGATGGTCCTTCAGACACTCCGCAAGGGCGCCTCCGGCTGGATCGCCAAGATTTTCCTCGTCGTGCTCACCCTCAGCTTCGTGGTCTGGGGCATCGCCGACGTGTTCCGCGGCATGGGCGCGTCATCTGTCGCGAGCGTCGGCGGCACCGAGATTTCGGCGCAGGTCTTCCGCCAGCAGTATCTCGACCAGCTCCAGCGGATCAGCCGGCAGGCCGGCCGCGCCATCACGCCCGAACAGGCGCACGCCTTCGGGCTGGACCGGCAGGTGCTGAACCAGATGATCGCCGACGCGACCCTCGACGCCGAGGCCGCCCGCCTCTCGCTCGCCGTGTCCGACGCGCAGATCGCGCGCGAGATCGCCGACAATCCCAATTTCCGCGCTCCCGGCGCCAAGGCGTTCGACCCCGGCTATTTCCAGCAGATCCTGCGCTCCAACGGCCTGACGGAGCAGCGCTTCGTCGCCAGCGAGAAGCAGCGTCAGGTGCGTGACCAGCTCCTGCAGGCGCTCGGCGCCGGCGTTTCGGTTCCGCAGGTGCTGCTGGAGGCGGTCAACCGCTTCGAGGGCGAGACCCGCACCGCCTCCTACATCCGCGTGACGCCCACCGCCGCCGGAACCCTGCCCGCGCCGACCGAGGATGCGCTGCGCGCCTATTTCGATGCGCACAAGCTGGCGTTCCGGGCGCCGGAGTACCGCAAGATCAGCGTGCTGGCGCTCACCCCGGCCACGCTGTCCGCCGGAATCACCGTGACCGACGAGGACGCCAAGGCCGAGTACGATCGCACCATCGCCCGCTTCGGCAAGCCGGAGACGCGCGAAGTGCAGCAGATCGTCTTCACCAACGCCGCCGATGCGGCGGCCGCGGAGGAGAGGATCAAGGCCGGCGCGACCTTCGCCGACATCGCCACGGCGCGCGGCCTGACGCCCAAGGACACCGACCTCGGCCTCGTCGCCAAGTCGGCCATCCTCGATCCCAAGATCGCCGAGGCGGCTTTCTCGCTGGCGGATGGCGCGGTGAGCGGCCCCGTGGACGGGCGCTTCGGCACGGCGCTGGTGCATGTCACCAAGATCGTGCCCGGCGCCTACCAGCCGTTCGATCTGGTGAAGCCGCAGATCGTCGCCGAGCTGCAGCTGGACAAGGCGAAGCGCATCATCCTCGACATGCACGACAAGGTGGAGGACGAGCGCGCCTCCGGCGCCACCCTCCAGGAAACCGCGCAGAAGCTGGGCCTCAAGGTCCTGAGCTTCGACGTGGACCGCTCCGGTCACGACGCAGCCGGTGCCGCCGTGGACGTGCCCGGCGGGGCCGACGTGATCACCGGCGCCTTCTCCGCCCAGCCGGGCGTGGAGACCGACACGGTGCAACTGCCCCAGGGCGGCGGCTTCGTATGGTACGAGACCGCCGCCATCACCCCCGCCCGCGATCGCACGTTCGAGGAAGCGAAGGACGCCGTGACCGCCCGCTACACCGAGGCGGAGACGGAGAAAGCAGTGGAAGCCAAGGCCAAGGAACTGCTGGACCGGGCCAAGGCCGGCACGCCCCTCGCCCAGGTCTCCGCCGAGGCCGACATCCCGCTCCAGATCGCCGAGGGCCTGCATCGCGGCCGCGCCGAAGGCCCGTTCAGCGCCGAAAGCGTCACCTCCGTGTTCGACGTGAAGGACGGCGGCTTCGGCATCGCGCTGGCCACGCCCGAGCCGGACCGCATCGTGTTCCAGGTGACCAAGGTCGAGGTGCCGCAGCAGATGCCGGACACCAGCCGCGTCAGCCAGGAGCTGTCGCGCCAGCTGGAGAACGACGTGCTGGTGCAATATCTCGCGGCCATCCAGAAGGAGCTGGGCGTGAAGATCAACGAGCGCCTGTTCGCCCAGGCGGTCGGCACCAACCCGGCGAACTGAAGGCCGGCGCCCGTGAACGCTCCCACCGACTTCGACCTCTTCGCCTCGCGCTATCTCAGGGGCGAGGCGCAGGTGGTTTCCACCACCCTCGTCGCCGATCTGGAAACGCCGGTTTCGGCCTTCCTCAAGCTCGCCGGCGACCAGCCCAACGCCTTCCTGCTCGAATCCGTCGAGGGCGGGCAGGCGCGCGGGCGCTATTCCATGATCGGGATGAAGCCCGATCTCATCTTCCGCGCGTCGGGTGATCTCGCCGAGATCAACCGCACGCCGGACCGTGACAAGGGCGCCTTCGTGCCCTGCGCCGAGCCGCCGCTGACCGCGCTGCGGTCACTGCTGGCGGAATCCGCGATCGAGCTGCCGGAGGGCGCTCCGCCCATGGCGGCCGGCGTGTTCGGCTATCTCGGCTACGACATGGTGCGGCAGATGGAGAAGCTCGGCCCGGCCAAGCCCGATCCCATCGGCGTGCCCGAGGCGCTGCTCATCCGCCCGACCGTGATGGTGGTGTTCGACGCGGTGAAGGACGAACTGACCGCCGTCACCCCCGTCCGCGCGAAGGAGGGCGTCTCGCCCCGCGCCGCGTGGGAGGCTGCGATCACCCGGCTCGACCAGGTGGTGGCGGACCTCGACCGTGCCATCGCCCACCCCGCGCCCGAGCCGTTCCACGGTGAGGTCTCGCAGGTCTCCAACACCGGCGCGGACGAGTTCTGCGCCATGGTGGAGAAGGCAAAGGACTACATCCGCGCCGGCGACATCTTCCAGGTGGTGCTCTCCCAGCGCTTCGAGAGCGCGTTCACCCTACCGCCCTTCGCTCTCTACCGGGCGCTGCGGCGCGTGAACCCGGCGCCGTTCCTCGTCTATCTCAACTTCGACGGCTTCTCGGTGGTGTGCTCCTCGCCGGAGATCCTGGTGCGGGTGCGCGACGGCAAGGTCACCATCCGTCCCATCGCCGGCACCCGCAAGCGCGGCGCCACCCACGCCGAGGACGAGGCGCTGGCGGCCGAGCTGCTCGCCGATCCCAAGGAGCGGGCCGAGCATCTGATGCTGCTCGACCTCGGCCGCAACGATGCCGGCCGCGTCTCCCGCGTCGGCACGGTGAAGGTGACGGACAGTTTCTTCATCGAGCGCTACAGCCAGGTGATGCACATCGTTTCCAACGTGGAAGGCGCCATCGACCGGCGCTTCGATGCGGTGGACGCGCTCGCGGCGGGCTTTCCGGCCGGCACGGTCTCCGGCGCGCCGAAGGTGCGGGCCATGGAGATCATCGACGAGCTGGAAAAGGACAAACGCGGCATCTATGCCGGCGCCATCGGCTATTTCGGCGCCAATGGCGAGATGGATACCTGCATCGTGCTGCGCACCGCGGTGGTGAAGGACGGGCGTATGTTCGTCCAGGCCGGCGCCGGCATCGTCTACGACTCGGTGCCCGAGAGCGAGCACCAGGAGTGCGTGAACAAGGCCAAGGCCCTGTTCCGCGCCGGCGAGGAAGCCGTCCGCTTCGCCGCCCGCGCCGGGAAGGGGCAGTGAGGGGATGGAGATGACACGTCGCGAGCGATGGTGAAGCGGGAGCAGCCCTGACTCCCTCTCCCCTTGCGGGAGAGGGCCGGG
>JAEWBL010000009.1 GCA_023391175.1 Pseudomonadota bacterium | reverse complement strand
AACGGCGAGCTGACGCGGGTGAGTGAATACGAGTTCCGCGCCGGCATCTCCACGCCCAGCCGCTTCATCAAGGCCGGCGGCTACATGATGAGCGTGCCCACGGTGGACGTGGCCGAGGTGGGCTCGGGCGCCGGCTCCATCGCCTATGTGGACCAGGGCGGGCTGATGCGCGTCGGCCCGGTCTCCGCCGGCGCCGATCCCGGCCCCGCCTGCTACGGCATCGGCGGCTCGCGGCCCCCGGTGACCGACGCCAATCTCTTGCTCGGATACCTGCCCGCCCAGCTTGCCGGCGGCTCCCGCGCGCTCTCGGTGGAAGCGGCCCGCGCCGCCATTGCCCGCGATCTCGCCGACCCGTTCGGCCTGACGCCCGAAGATGCCGCCTGCGGCGTGCGCGACGTGGTGAACGCCAACATGGCCCGCGCCATCCGGGCGGTGACGGTGGAGCGCGGCGTCGATCCGCGTGACTTCACTTTGGTCGCCATCGGCGGGTCCGGCCCGGTGCATGCGGCGGACATCGCCCGCCTCCTCTCCATGCCGCGCGTGCTGGTGCCGGCCTCGCCCGGCGTGTTCACCGCCATGGGCATGCTGGCGGGGGATGTGGAGCGCTATTTCATCCGCCCGTTCGCCGTGAAGCTCGCCGATTTCCAGCCGTCCGAGGCGGAAACGGCCTTCGCCGCGCTGGAGGCCGATGCCCGCGCCGCCCTCGCCGGCGAGGATGTGGCCGAGCACCTGATGAGCGTGACGCGCGAGGTGGACATGCGCTTCCGCGGTCAGGAAATGTCCCTCTCCGTGCCCTATGTGGCGGACCGGGACGCGCTGCACGCGGCGTTCAAGGCGGCCTATGAGGCCATCTACAGCTACTCTTCCTCCGACACCATCGAGGTGGTGAGCCTGCGGGTGATCGGACGCGGCCTCCGGCCCGGCAAGATCGACTTCCGCGCCGCCCATGCCCGTGGCGAGGGTTCGGGCGCGCCGGAGAGCATTCGCAAGGTCTATTACGGCACGGAGCAGGGCCACATCGAGACGCCGGTCTATGTGCGCACCCGCTGCCCGGCGCGCATCGTCGGCCCCGCCGTCATCGAGGGCGCGGACAGCACCGTGGTGGTCCCCCCCGGAGCCACCGCCGAGGCCGACGCCCACGCCAATCTCCTGATCACCCTCGCCTGACGGGATCGCGCCATGCTCGACCAGACCGACAAGACCATCGATCCCGTCACCTTCGCGGTGCTCAAGAGCGCGTTTGAATCCATCGTGGACGACATGGCCTACACGGTCATGCGCACCGCCCGCTCCCCCATCGTGCGCGACGTGCTCGATTATTCCGCCACCATGTGCGACGCCAAGGGGCGCATCCTCGCCCAGGCGAAGACGGTGGCGCTGCATCTCGGCGCCGTGCCTGACGCCATGGAGGCGATCCAGCGCCACTATGGCGACGACCTCAACCCCGGCGACGTCATCATCCTCAACGACCCCTATGACGGCGGAATGCACCTGCCGGATATCTTCATGTTCAAGCCCATCTTCGATGGCGCGCAGCACATCGGCTTCTCCGTCGTGATCTGCCACCATTGCGACGTGGGCGGCCGCGTGCCGGGCTCGAACGCCTCGGATTCCACCGAGATCTTCCAGGAAGGCCTGCGCATCCCGCCCCTGAAGCTGTTCGACAAGGGCGTGCGCAACAAGACCCTGTTCGACATCATCGCGAAGAACGTGCGCCTGCCCGATCTGGTCATCGGCGACCTTGAGGCGCAGCTCGCCACCTGTGCCCTTGGTGAGCGCGAATTCCTGCGCCTGACCGAGAAGTACGGCATTCCGCTGGTTGAGAAATTCCTCGCCGAATTCCTCGATTACGGCGAGCGCCTCGTGCGCAAGGCCTTCGCCAGCTGGCCCGATGGCAGCTATGCCTTCACCGACTATATCGACGGCGACGGCTTCGACGAGAGCGAGATCCCGATCCATGTGACCATCACGGTCAAGGGTGACCACATCGGCGTGGATTTCGAGGGCTCGGCGCCGCAGGTGAAGGGGGCGATCAATTCCACGCTCTCCTTCGTCAAGTCGGCCACCTACCTCGCCGTGCGCTGCGTGCTGGACCCCGATGTGCCGAACAATGCCGGGCTCTATCGCTGCGTCGATGTGAGCGCGCCGAAGGGCAGCGTGCTCAATCCCGAATTCCCCGCCCCCGTCGCCGCCCGCGCCCTCACCGGCTACCGGGTGGTAGACACGGTCCTCGGCGCCCTCGCGGCCATCGTGCCCGAGCGGGTGTGCGCGGCCGGCGAAGGCGGCAACACGGTGGTCTGCCTCGGCGGCTACGACACCGAGACGCGCGAGCCCTTCATCGTGGTGGACATGATCAACGGCGCGCTCGGCGCGCGGGCGACGCGGGACGGCATCGACGCGGTGACGAACCCCTCGCAGAACATGTCGAACATGCCGGTGGAGATCATGGAGGCGACCTATCCGCTCATGATCGAGGAATATGCCCTGCGCGACGATTCCTGCGGCGCCGGCAGGACGCGGGGCGGCCTCGGCGTGGTCCGCCAGTATCGCCTTCTCGCCGACGAGGCGGTGATGCAGCTGCGCGCGGACCGTTATGCCCATGCCCCCTACGGCCTGTTCGGCGGCAAGCCCGGCGCGCTCTCGCGGAACCTCCTGTCCGAGGCCGGCAATTTCGAGCTTCTGGCCAGCAAGGTCACCCGCAACGTGGGCAAGGGGACGGTGATCCGCCACGAGCAGGCCGGCGGTGGCGGCTATGGCGATCCGCTCGCGCGCCCGCCGGAAGCCGTGCTGGAGGATGTGCTGGACGGCAAGATCAGCCC
>JAEWBL010000680.1 GCA_023391175.1 Pseudomonadota bacterium | reverse complement strand
GCGTACAGCATCACCACCGCGCGCGGTGACGTGACGTTCCTCGACACGCCGGGCCACGAGGCCTTCACGTCCATGCGCGCCCGCGGCGCCGACGTGACGGACATCGTGGTGCTGGTGGTGGCGGCCGACGACGGCGTGATGCCCCAGACGGTGGAGGCCATCAACCACGCCCGCGCCGCGCGCGTGCCGCTGATCGTGGCCATCAACAAGATCGACAAGCCCGGCGCCAAGCCCGAGCGCGTGCGCTCCGAACTGCTTCAGTATGAAGTGCAGGTGGAGAGCATGGGCGGCGAGACGCTTGAGGTGGAAGTCTCCGCCAAGGAGCACCTCAACCTCGACAAGCTGCTGGAGGCCATCGCCCTCCAGTCCGAACTGCTCGACCTGCGCGCCAATCCCAACCGCGACGCCGAAGGCACCGTGGTGGAAGCCAAGCTCGATCGCGGCCGGGGCCCCGTGGCCACCGTCCTCGTCCAGCGCGGCACCCTGCACGTGGGCGACATCGTGGTGGCCGGCGCCGAGTGGGGCCGCGTGCGCGCCCTCATCTCCGACACCGGCGCCAATGTGGACGCGGCCGGCCCCTCCTTCCCCGTGGAAGTGCTGGGCTTCAACGGCACGCCGGAGGCGGGCGACCGCCTCGCCGTGGTGGAGAACGAGGCCCGCGCCCGCGAGATCACCGATTACCGCCAGCGCCAGAAGCGCGAGAAGGCGGCGGCCCGTTCCGCCACCATCCGCGGCTCGCTGGAGCAGATGATGAGCCAGGTGAAGGCTTCGGGGCGGAAGGAATTCCCCCTCATCATCAAGGGCGACGTGTCGGGCTCGGTGGAAGCCATCATCGGCGCGCTGGAGAAGGTCGGCAACGACGAAGTGCAGGCCCGCATCATCCATTCCGGCGCGGGCGGCATCAACGAGAGCGACGTGACGCTGGCGGAGACCTCCGGCGCGGCGATCATCGCCTTCAACGTGCGCGCCAACAAGGAAGCGCGCGACGCGGCCGAGCGGGCGGGCATCGAAATCCGCTACTACAACATCATCTACGACCTCGTGGATGACGTGAAGAAGGCCATGAGCGGCCTGCTCGCGCCCATCAACCGCGAGACCATGCTGGGCAACGCCCTCATCAAGGAGATCTTCCTGGTCTCCAAGGTGGGCAAGGTGGCGGGCTGCCAGGTCACCGACGGCGTCGTGGAGAGGGGCCAGCACGTGCGCCTCATCCGCGACAACGTGGTGATCCACGAAGGCAAGCTCGCGACGCTCAACCGCTTCAAGGATGCGGTGAACACCGTCCACGCGGGCCAGGACTGCGGCATGTCCTTCGAGAACTATCAGGACATGCGTGCTGGCGACGTGATCGAGTGCTTCCGCGTCGAGGTGATCCAGCGTTCGCTGTGACCTGAAGACGAGCGCAAGGCTCGACGTTTCCGCCTCCGAACCTCCTCTCCTGACGGGGAGAAGGCCGGAGGCGTCGACGATTAACCGGAACGGCACGGTCCAAATCCGTCCGCTCCACAATCGAGGAGAAGGCGCCACGGCTTTGCCGGCGCCGAACGAAGCAGAAGAAAAATGAAACCCGACACCCGCACGGGAGGCGGCCCCTCCCAGCGCATGCTGCGCGTGGGCGAGCTTGTCCGCCATGCTTTGGCCGACGTGCTGTCCCGCGGCGACCATATCGATCCGGTGCTCGCCGGGCACATCATCACGGTGCCCGAGGTGCGCATGTCGCCGGACCTCAAGATCGCCACCTGCTACGTCATGCCCCTCGGCGGCAAGGACATCGCCCCCGTCATCAAGGCGCTGGCCGACAATGCCCGCCGCATTCGCGGCGAGCTGGCGCGGCGGGTGGAGCTGAAGAGCGTCCCCGAGCTTCGCTTTCGCAAGGACACGTCCTTCGACGAGGGCGCGCGCATGGATGCGCTCCTGCGCTCCCCCCAGGTGCAGCGCGACCTCGATGCCCTTGAGAGCGGCACCGAGGACGCGACCGACCAGACTTTGACCGACAAAGAGACTGACGCCGAATGACCGTCCGAGCCATTGCCGAAGCTGCGGCTGAAGCCGCACACGAGCCCATCGTTGAATCCGTTGTCGAGACCGCCGTCGCTCCTGAAGCGGCCGAAGCGCCCCGCGCCGGCGAGCAGCCCTGCGCCAGCCGCGAGCAGGACAACCGGCCCCGCGCGCCCAAGCGCGACCTCGACGGCTGGGTGCTGCTGGACAAGCCCACGGGCATGACCTCCACCCAGGCGGTGGCGGTGGTGAAGCGCATCTTCGGGGCCAAGAAGGCGGGCCATGCCGGCACCCTCGACCCGCTGGCCTCCGGCTGCCTGCCCATCGCCTTCGGCGAGGCCACCAAGACCGTTCCCTATGTGATGGACGGCCGCAAGACCTACCGTTTCACGGTGCGCTTCGGCGTCGAGACGGACACGGACGATTCCGAGGGCAAGGCGGTCGAGACCTCGGACCTGCGCCCCTCGGACGACGAGATTCTCGCGGCGCTGCCCACGTTCCGGGGCGAGATCATGCAGGTGCCCCCGGCCTATTCGGCGCTGAAGATCGGCGGCGAGCGCGCCTATGACCTCGCCCGTGAGGGTGAGGAGGTGAAACTGGAGGCGCGTCCCGTCACCATCTTCCGCATCGAGCTGATGGAGCGTCCCGACGCCGACCATGCGGTGCTCGAGGCCGAGTGCGGCAAGGGCACCTATGTGCGCGCCATCGCCCGCGACCTCGGCCGCATGCTCGGTTCGCGCGGCCACATCTGCCAGCTGCGCCGCGCCTGCGTCGGGCCCTTCCTGGAGGAGCGCCTCGTGCCCCTCGACGAATTGCGCGACCGCGCCGAGGCGAGCGAGGAGGCGCTGATGGACGCCCTCGATCCGGTGGCCGTGGCGCTGGAGGAGATTCCCCAGCTCAACGTCACGCCGCAGGATGCCCATCGCCTGCGCTGCGGACAGAGCATCATCCTGCGCGGCCGCGACGCGCCCATCGTCGAGGGCCACGTGGCGGTGTCCTGCCAGGGCGCACTCATCGCCATCGGCGACGGCGAGAACGGCGAGGTGTTCCCGCACCGCGTGTTCAACTGGGGCAAGTCCTCGGGCAAGTCTTCGGGCAAGCCCTCCGGCCGTCCGCCCCGGCGCGGGCGCTGACGCCCGTTTCGCAAAAGCGAAGCATACGGCATATCTTTTGCCTTCCTTCCGTGGGGCTTACTCACGGAAGGACGATAGATGCTGCGTTTCCGCGCGCTTCGAACCACTCTCGCCACCGCGCTTTTCCTCGGTCTTGCCGGAGCGGCACCGGCCGGCGCGGAGAGCGTGGTCCGCTATGGCATCTCCATGGCGGACATTCCGCAGACCACCGGTCAGCCTGATCGTGGGGCAGGTGCCTATCAATTCACCGGCTACACCCTGTACGACCCGCTGGTCGCCTGGGAGATGAACGTGGCCGACCGGCCTGGCAAGCTGGTGCCGGGCCTCGCCACCGAGTGGAAGGTGGACCCGGCCGATCCCAAGAAGTGGCTGTTCACCCTGCGCAAGGGCGTGAAGTTCCACGACGGTTCGGACTTCAATGCCGACGCCGTGGTGTGGAACCTCGACAAGGTGCTGGACGAGAAGGCACCCCAGTTCGACAAGCGCCAGTCCGCCCAGGTGAAGACCCGCCTGCCGTCCATCGCCTCCTGGCGCAAGGTGGACGACATGACGGTGGAGATCACCACCAAGGACGTGGACTCGTTCTTCCCCTACCAGATGCTCTGGTTCCTGGTGTCGAGCCCGGCGCAATACGAGAAGCTCGGCAAGGACTGGGACAAGTTCGCCCAGAATCCGTCCGGCACCGGCCCCTTCAAGCAGGACAAGCTGGTGCCGCGCGAGCGGCTGGAGCTGGTGAAGAACCCCGATTACTGGGACAAGACCCGCCTGCCCAAGACCGACCGGATGATCCTCATCCCCATGCCGGAGGCGCTCACCCGCACCAACGCGCTGCTCGCGGGCCAGGTGGACCTCATCGAGACCCCCGCGCCCGACGCCGTGCCGCAGCTCAAGGCGGCGGGGATGAAGCTCGTGACCAACGTCACGCCGCACGTGTGGAACTACCACCTCTCCATGCTGCCCGGCTCGCCCTGGACCGACATCCGCCTGCGCAAGGCGCTGAACCTCGCGGTCGACCGCGACGGCGTGGTGGAGCTGATGAACGGCCTCGCCCAGCCCGCGAAGGGGCAGGTGGACAAGACGAGCCCCTGGTTCGGCAAGCCCACCTTTGACCTCAAGTATGACCCCGAGGCCGCGAAGAAGCTGGTGCAGGAGGCGGGCTACTCCAAGGAGAAGCCGCTCAAGACCACCTTCATCATTGCCGCCGGCGGCACCGGCCAGATGCTGTCCCTGCCTATGAACGAGTTCCTGCAGGCGAGCTTCAAGGAGATCGGCATCGACGTGGAGTTCAAGGTGGTGGAGCTGGAGGCGCTCTACACCGCCTGGCGCAAGGGGGCGAAGGACCCGATGAACGAGGGCATCACCTCGAACAACATCGCCTATGTCACTTCCGACCCGCTCTACGCCCTGATCCGCTTCTTCGATTCCCGGCAGGTGGCGCCGGTGGGCGTGAACTGGGGCTACTACTCCAACCCCAAGGTGGATGCCCTCATCGACGAGGCGAAGCGGACTTTCGACACCAAGAAGCAGGACGAATTGCTCGCCCAGGTCCACCAGCAGGTGGTGGACGATGCCGTTCTGGTCTGGGTGGTCCACGACGTGAACCCGCACGCGCTCTCGCCCAAGGTGAAGAGCTTCGTGCAGGCCCAGCACTGGTTCCAGGACCTCACCACCATCGGCCTCAACTGAGGCCTGCCCCACAAACGCAAAGGGCGCCCCACTGGGGCGCCCTTTTTCGTTCCGGGAGCGCGATCAGAGGATCTGCGCGGCGTCCTCGAAGGCGAGGCGCGGCAGGCGGGGCATCACCTTGGAGGCATCGCCGTGGCCGATGGCGGCGATGAAATTGGTCTTGGTGGTCCCGCCGGGGAAGAATTCCGCGTCCACCTTGGCGGCGTCGAAGCCGGAGATGGGGCCGACATCAAGGCCGAGCGCGCGGGCGGCGAGGATGAGATAGGCGCCCTGCAGCGAGGAATTGCGGAAGGCGTGGGGCTCGATCATGCCGGGGTTGTTGATGAACAGGTCGCGGAACTGCGGGTAGTGCGGGAACAGCTCGGGGATCTTGTCGTGGAAGTCGAGGGCGTAGCCGATAATGGCCACCACCGGCGCGGCGAGGATCTTGTGGTTGCTCTCCGGCAGGGCAGGGCGCAGGCGCTCCTTGGCTTCCGCGGTGGTGAGAAACACGTAGCGCGCGGGCTGGGTGTTGGCGGAGGTCGGGCCGTACTTCACCAGATCATAGAGCGCGCGGACTTCCGCCTCGGTGACCGGCGCATCGGTCCAGCCATTCTGGGAGCGGGCGGCGAGGAACAGGCGGTCGATGGCGGCGGCATCGATGGCCGGGGTGACGGTCTGCGACATGGGGGGCATCCAATTTGAACCGGCGGGCGCAGGGAGGTGCGCGGGTGATGCAATGGACGTAGGACCGCGCGTCCGCGCCGGCAACGGTCCCGCTTCGCAAGAGGCCATTGCGTTTGTGCAATGACGTTACGGCGTATGCGATTCATCACCGGCGCTGATCGGTTCGCCACTTCATTTGATGGCGCACGGGCGCGCCCACGCTCTATAAGTCCCGCCGGCGCACCCGCCGATGTCCCTCCGCGCCTCCACCCTGCTTTCGTGCCCGCGAGCAATCCATGATCACCCCTGCTGCGCCCGTCCCCGCCTTGCCCGTGGAGGATCCCTATCTGGAGCGTGTGCGCGAGCACGTGCGCGCGCTGCCCGAGAGCGGGATCGTCGAGGTGATGAACTACGGCCGCGACCGTCCCGGCATGATTCCGCTCTGGGCCGGCGAGGGCGACGTGCCCACCCCACCCTTCATCTGCGAGGCGGCCGCATCCGCCCTCCACGCGGGCGAGACCTTCTACACTTGGCAGCGCGGCCTGCCGGAGCTGCGCGCCGCCATCGCCCGCTACATGAGCGGCCTCTATGGCGTGCCGGACATGCCGGAGCGCTATTTTGTCACCGGCTCGGGCATGCAGGCCATCCACGTGGCCATGGCGCTGGTGGCGGGGGCAGGCGACGAGGTCATCATTCCCTCGCCCACCTGGCCCAACGCCGCGGCGGCGGCGCAGAAGGCGGGCGCGCGCGCCGTCTATGTGCCTTTCAATTACGGACCCGGGGGCTTCTCCCTCGATCACGATCGCCTCGCTGCGGCGGTGACGCCCGCGACCCGCGCCATCTTCCTCAATACCCCGGCCAATCCCACCGGCTTCGTGGCGACGCTCGACGACCTCAAGGCGGTGCTGTCCCTCGCCCGCCGCCACGGCCTGTGGATCATCGCCGACGAGATCTATGGCCGCTTCTATTATGGGCAGGAGGGGCGGGCGCCGTCCTTCCACGACATCATGGACGAGGAGGACCACGTCCTTTTCGTCCAGACCTTCTCGAAGAACTGGGCCATGACCGGCTGGCGCATCGGCTGGCTGGAGGCGCATCCGCGCCTCGGGCAGATCATCGAGAACCTCATCCAGTATTCCACCTCCGGCGTTGCCGCCTTCATGCAGCGAGGCGCCATCGCGGCGCTGGACCAGGGCGAGCCCTTCGTCGCCGAGCAGATCGCCCGCGCCCGCCGCGGCCGCGATCTCGTGGGCGATGCGCTGCTCGCCACCGGCCGGGTGGACCTCGTGAAGCCGCCCGGCGCCTTCTACCTGTTCTTCGGCATCGAGGGCCGGCGCGACGTGCGCAGCCTTGGCCTGACCCTGGTGGACGAGGCCAATGTGGGCCTTGCCCCCGGCACCGCCTTCGGGCTCGGCGGCGAGGGATTCATGCGCCTGTGCTTCGCGCGGGGCGATGCGCAGCTCGCCGAGGCGAGCCGGCGCTTGGTCGACTGGCTGGAGCGGACACGGCCGACGGGATCGGACGCCGCGTGAGGGGCTTGCCCTTCAGGATGCGCTCTGCCGCATCGGCGGTGATCACGCTGGGGGCCGGAGCCCTCGGCGGCGGCACCTTCGCGCTGCTCGGCCTGCCGGCTGCATGGATTTCGGGCTCGCTGGTCGCCTGCATCGGCCTCGCGCTGGCCGGGGTGCGCATCGTCGTGCCCGAATGGCTGCGATTCCTCGCCTTTGTCGTGCTCGGCACCTCGATGGGTACCATGCTGACGCCGGAGACCTTCGCCCGCGCCGCCACCTGGCCGGTGAGCATGGCGTGCCTCGGCGCCAGCGTGCTGGGCACCATGGCGGGCGGAACGCTCTTCCTCACCCGCGTGGCCGGCTGG
Source organism: Pseudomonadota bacterium (assembly GCA_023391175.1). Taxonomy (GTDB): domain Bacteria; phylum Pseudomonadota; class Alphaproteobacteria; order Rhizobiales; family Xanthobacteraceae; genus Xanthobacter. The sequence goes on along the minus strand of JAEWBL010000680.1, from coordinate 7,268 downwards.
AGCCGGGAGAGCGCCTTCTGGGCCTCCGCGCCCGGTGCCTTCGGCACCGTGGTCGCCATGGCGGCGGACACCAGTGCGGACCTGCGGCAGGTCGCCTTCGCCCAGACCCTGCGGCTGTTCCTGCTGGTGGCGGCCCTGCCCAACGTGCTGGCGGCGCTGGGGATGACGGCGGGCGGCGTGCCGCCGCCGCCGCATGTCTCGACCATCGCAGAGATCGTCATCCTCTTCCTCGTCTGCACCGGCGCGGCCCTGCTCGCGGCGCGGCTGAAGCTGCCGGGCGGCCTGATCCTCGGGGCGCTCGCCGGCAGTGCGGTGCTTCACGCCACGCGGCTCTCCACCGCCGTGCTGCCGGCGGGCTTGCTCATTCCGGCCTTCGTGGTGCTGGGGGGTAGCGTCGGCGTGCGCTTCATCGGCACGTCCCTCGCCACCATCCGGGCCTATGTGCTTGCCTCGCTCGGGGCCTTCCTGGTGGCGGTGGCGATCTCCACTCTGTTCGCCGTTCTTGCGGCGTGGCTGACCGGCGATGATCTCGGCAAGCTTGTCACCGCCTTCGCGCCGGGTGCGCTCGAGGCCATGACGGCGCTTGGCTTCGCCATGGGCTACGACCCGGCCTTCATGAGCGCGCACCACCTTTTCCGCTTCGCCGGCCTGTCGGTCGCCCTGCCGGTGGCGGCACGGCTGATGTTCGCCGCCGCCGAGGAGGCGGGGCGGGACCACACGCAATAGTGTTCTGAAACCTCCGCCCCAAGGTTGCGACGCAGCATTTCCAGCAGCAAACACGTACCGCTGCTTCCGTACGGAGAAGCGTGTGCTGGAGAACAAGCCTTGCGTACCCTTGATGATCTCGTCCTGCTCGTCGGCCGGCTCTTCCTCGCGGCTCTCTTCCTGCCGGCGGGAATCGGCAAGCTTGGCAACCTCGCGGGTTTCGCGGGCTCCCTCGCCGCCAAGGGCGTCCCGGCGCCGATGGTGTTTGCAGGCCTTGCGGCCGCCACCGAGGTCATCGGCGGACTGCTTCTCATCGCCGGTCTTTTTCCGCGCATCACCGCGCTGTGGCTCGCGGGCTTCACTGTGGTGGCCACCGTGCTTTCGCACCTGTTCTGGACTTTCCCGGAAGCCGCTCAGGCCGGGCAGCAGATCCACTTCTTCAAGAATGTCGCCATCATCGGCGGTTTCCTGATGTACTTCGTCGCCGGCCCCGGTGCGATCGCCATTGGCGGCAAGAAGGCGCTCTGAAGACGGGGCCTTAGGGCGCCGCCAAGTTCAGTCTTCGCCGTAGCGGTGAAGTTCGGAGCCGTGGCGCCTCAGCCACGCCTCCGCTTCCTTGCGGTTGGGGCAGACCTGCTCCACCAGCCGCCAGAAGCGCACCCCGTGGTTCATTTCGAGCCGGTGCGCGACCTCGTGGGCCGCGAGATAGTCGAGCACGAAAGCCGGCGCGAGGATCAGCCGCCAGGAAAAGGAGAGGTCGCCGCGCGCCGAGCAGGAGCCCCAGCGGCTCGCCGTGTCGCGAAGCGTGAGCCGTCCAACCTCGACCCCGAGGGCCTGCGTATAGTGCTTCACCGCGGCGGCAAGGTCGCGCCGCGCCTCCTTCTTCAGGAAGTCCTGCACGCGCCGGGCGACGTGCGGCGCCTCCCCGGCCACGCAGAGCGCGGGCATGCCGCGGACGGCCGGCTCGATCCACACGGTGCCGCGCGCATCGGGACGGTGGACGATGCGGTGCGGCTCGCCGCGCAGGGGGATGACGGCGCCATCCGCGAAGGGCACCGCCTCCGGCAGGCGCACGAGGCGCACCCGCACCCATTCGCGATGCCGCTCCACGAAGGCGCGGGCGAAGGAGAGCGCCACATGGGGCGGCGCCGTCAACGTCACGTCGCGGGACGTGGCGCGCACCCGGAGCGTCAGGCGGCGGGCCTGCGGATGGCGACGGACCATGACGCGCAGCAACTCGTCATCAAGCAACAATTCGATCGTCTCGGCGCCGGGCGCGAGCGACGATTTGCGGTTCTCGTTGCGAGTCTCACGGCGAAACAGCATTGGGCAGCCGGGGCGAAGTTACCTCCGGTATCTTCCCAAGAATTTCGCCGCGCCGCCAGTGCTAAGTCGGCGCAATCCGGGGATAAAGCGCGGTCACATTCTTGTTGAGGGCGAACACATCCGGCTCTTCCTCGCCTGCGGCCTCGGGCGCAGGGCGGTCCGGCATGGGCCGGGTCCGGCCGTCGCGCCGGAATTCCTGGGAGAGGATGAAATCCGAGATGCGCGGCGCGATCTCCGAGCGGAAGCGCGAGCCGTTGAAAACGCCGTAATGGCCGACGCCCGGCTGCTCCCAATGGGCCCGCATGTCCTCGGGGATTCGCGGGCACAGCTTGTGCGCGGCCTTGGTCTGGCCGATGCCGGAGATGTCGTCCTTCTCCCCTTCCACCGTCATCAGCGCGACGCGGTGGATGGCATCCGGCTTCACCACCTGCGAGTGGTGCATGATCTCACCCTTGGGCAGGGAATGGGTGATGAAGACATTCTCCACGGTTTCCAGGTAGAAATCCGCGGTCAGGTCCATGACGGCGAGGTACTCGTCGTAGAAATCGCGGTGCTTTTCCGCCGAGTCGCCGTCACCTTGCACCAGGTGCCGGAACAGATCCCAATGGGCCTGCAGGTGCCGGTCGAGGTTCATGGACATGAAGCCGTTGAGCTGCAGGAAGCCGGGATAGACCTCGCGCAGGGCGCCCGGGTGGGGCCACGGCACCGTGGTGATGACGTTGCGGCGGAACCAGTCGATGCCGCGATCCTTGGCGAGGGCGTTGACCGCCGTCGGGGCCTCGCGGGTGTCGATGGGGCCGCCCATGAGCACCATGGACTTGGGCACGAAGGGGTCTTCCTCCGCCTCCATCCGGGCGATGGCCATCATCACCGGCACCGCCGGCTGGCACACGGCCATGACATGGCAGTTGCCGCCCATGCGGTGGAAGATGGAGATGAGGTAGTCCACATAGTCGGACAGGCTGAAGCGACCTTCCGACATGGGCACCAGCTTGGCGTCGATCCAGTCGGTCACGTAGACGTCGTGGGTGGGCAGCATGGCCTCGACCGTGCCGCGCAGCAGCGTGGCATGGTGGCCGGACACCGGGGCCACGATGAGCAGGCGCGGCTGCGGGCGGCGGGGCGGATATTCAAACGCGCGCTCGAAATGCAGCAGCCGGCAGAAGGGACGCTCCCACACGGTGTTGACGTGAACGGGCACCGTCTGGCCCGCGGCCGAGGTATGGGTGATGCCCCAGTCCGGCTTGCCGTAGCGGCGGGTGGTTCGCTCGAACAGCTCGCAGGCGGCCGCCATGGACTTGCCGATGGTGGTATGCGAGACGGGATTGATTGGGTTTTTCAGGAACAGCCGGCTGGCGTCGGCCATGGCCCGGGATGGGTTGAGCGCCGCATATCCCATCTCGTACATCCAGTAGAGCGGAGTCGAGAGTCCAACGTCGCCTTGACGCGGCAGCCGGGTGGCACTTGCAAACTCGCCGATTGCCATGACTGCTCCTCACCATTACTGCGCTGCCCAGAAAGGCGGCACGTTGACGCAAGCGTGTGCCCACTTCCAAGGTTGGTCAATGCCGACAAAAGACATAGGGCGCTATTGTTCCGCTGCTATGGCAGTAGGGTCACTATTCCCTTTCGCGAGGCTCGCTTCTGCGCATCGGGACACCGGGACCGCTACTCCATGACCACTGCCTTTGTAACGCCGCCACACGGCAGATCGTTCGGCCTGCGTCTCGACACTTTGATTCGCCTGCGATGGCTGGCGATTTCAGGCCAGATTGCGGCGCTGGTCGTGGTCAATCTCGGCCTTGGCTTCCCGCTGCCGCTGACATCCTGCCTCGCCGTGGTCGGTCTTTCCGCGCTGGTGAACGTCCTGCTGCGGGTCAAGTATCCGGTCGCCCGCCGGCTCGGTGACGCCGCGGCGGGACCGCTGCTCGCCTATGACGTGCTCCAGTTGACGGCATTGCTGTACCTGACGGGCGGATTGAAGAACCCGTTCGTGCTGCTCTACCTCGCGCCGGTGATGATCTCCGCCACCGCGCTCGCCTGGAGCACCACGGTGATGCTCGGCATCCTGGCCGTCGCCTGTGCTGGCGCCGTCGGCCTCTGGACCCGCCCGCTGCCGTGGGCCGGCGCCGATGTGCCGGTGCTCCCGGACCTGTATCTGGCAGGTATCTGGGTGTCCCTATCGGTTGCGGTGGGCTTCATCGGCATGCATGCGTGGCGGGTGGCGGAGGAGGCCCGCGAACTCGCCGACGCCCTGGCCGCCACCGAGCTGGTGCTGGCCCGCGAGCAGCACCTCACGGCCATCGACGGTCTCGCCGCCGCTGCTGCCCACGAATTGGGCACGCCACTGTCCACCATCGCCCTGGTGGTGAAGGAGATGCACCGGTCCATCGGCGACAGCAGTCCCTATAGCGAGGACGTCGCTCTGCTGCGCGACCAGGTGGCGCGCTGCCGTGACATCCTGCAGACGCTGACTTCGCTGAGGTCCGGCGATGCGCCATTCGATCGCATGCCGCTGGCCCTGCTGCTGGAGGAGGTGGTGGAGCCGCACCGTAATTTCGGCATCACCATCGCCGTGTCGGTGAAGGACGATCCCGACGCCCCGGTCATCGCCCGCAATCCGGGGCTGCTCTACGGCCTGGGCAACCTCGTGGAGAACGCGGTCGACTTCGCCGCGACGCGGGTGGACATCAGCGCCCAGTGGACGCCTTCGGGGCTGGACATTGTTGTGGCAGACGACGGGCCGGGCTTTTCACCCGAAATTTCCGGTCGCATCGGCCAGCCCTATGTCACTTCCCGCGCCCGCGAGCGGCAGGATGCAGACCTTGAGGCGGAGAGTGGCCTCGGTCTCGGCTTCTTCATCGCCAAGACGCTGCTGGAGCGCACCGGGGCAAATTTAACCTTTGAAAACCGCGTGCCGCCGGCTACCGGCGCGGTCATCGGCATCCACTGGCCACGCAAAGCGTTGGCGATCGAGGTGGATGGGGACGCGACAAAGGGACGCGCATTGGATTAATCTACGGGCAGATCGGCGTAAAAGCCGCATCGCTCGTGCTTGTTTGCCGGCATTGCCGATCAGGGATTGAGGAAGACGCGATGAACGAGATGCCTGAGGTGGGGGAAGACCGGTCGGTTCTGATCGTCGATGATGATCGGTCCTTCCTCCAGCGCCTCGCGCGGGCCATGGAAGCCCGCGGCTTCGAGGTCGCCACCGCCGAGACGGTGGCCGACGGCCTCGCCCGCGTCGAGACCTCCGCTCCCGCCTATGCCGTGGTGGATATGCGGCTCGGCGACGGCACCGGCCTCGACGTCATCTCCGCCCTCAAGAAGAACCGCCCCGGCGCGCGCGCCATCGTGCTCACCGGCTACGGCAACATCGCCACCGCCGTCACGGCGGTGAAGCTCGGGGCCGTGGATTACCTCGCCAAGCCCGCCGATGCGGACGACGTGGTGGCGGCGCTGCTCGCCAATGCGGATCACAAGCCGACCCCGCCCGAGAACCCCATGTCGGCGGACCGGGTACGCTGGGAACACATCCAGCGGGTCTATGAATTGTGCGGCCGCAACGTGTCCGAGACCGCCCGCCGCCTCTCCATGCACCGCCGCACCCTGCAGCGGATTCTGGCCAAGCGGGCGCCGCGCTAGCGGTTCCCGTTCGGAAGGTGCAGGTCTTTGCCGTCACGCAGTCTTGTGTGACGGCCACGTCATGGCCACGACGCCCCCGACCACGCAGGCGAGCCCGATCCAGGCGTCCGGTGCCAGCGTCTCGCCAAGGCACAGGACGCCGATCGCGACGCCGATGGGCACCCTGAGATAGGCCTGCGCCGTGGTGCCAATGGAGCCGAGCGTCCGCACCAGCCGGAAATAGATGACGAAAGCGAACGCGGTCGAGAAGACCGACAGCAGCCCCAGCGCGACGATGGAGCCGACGCTCGGCGCCAGCGTCCAGGGCTGGTCCACGGCAATGCTCACCGGGAGAAGGATCGCCGCGCCGCAGATCAGGGAGCCGGCCGCCGGCACCATCGGGTCGAACCCCTTGAACGACCTGCCGAAGATCGCGGCGCCGGCATAGCAGACCGTAGCGGCGACGATGGCGAACTGGGCCCACACTTGCTGGCCAAATCCCTCCAGCGCCCCGAAGCCGACGATGAAGCCCGTTCCTGCAAGACCTGCCGCAACGCCGAGGAGCTTGCGGGCGGTCACGGCTTCATGCCGGGTCACGAGGGCCGTCAGCAGGAAGGTGAAGATGGGGGGGATGGCATTCAGGATGGTGGCGACGCCCGCGTCCACGGTCTGCTCGGCCCAGGCGATCAGGGTGAACGGCACGACGCTGTTCAGCCCGGCCTGGAACAGGAAGCGCGCCCAGGTGGCCCGATCCCGCGGCAGCCGCATGCCGCGCAGTCGAAGGATGACTGTGAGGAGCGTGCCGGCGATCAGGGTTCGGGCGGCGATGAAGGTCAGTGGCGGGATGGTTTCCACCCCGATCTTGATGAAGGCGTAGGACGCACCCCAGAGCGTCGAGAGCACCAGAAGCAAAAGCAACTCGATACCGAGGCGCGTCCTGCCTGCCATTGTGATCGCGTCCCTCACTAGAAAATCCACTGCCTCTCTAGCGGGCAAAGGCGTCGGCATGCTTCGGCGGCGGCCGAAGCATCCGGCGGTGACGCGGGCGGCACGGGCGGCTAGCTTTCCGGCATGTCGAACATGGTTTCGGGAAATACCGTTGCCGAAGTCGCCCGCCTGATCGGCGACGTGGCGCGCGCCAACATCCTCTCGGCATTGATGGGCGGGCAGGCGCTGACGGCGGGCGAACTGGCGCATCGCGCCGGCGTGACGCCGCAGACCACGAGCGGCCATCTTGCCCGCCTCGCCGAATCGGAACTGGTCAAGGTGGAGAAACAGGGTCGCCACCGCTATTACCGCCTCGCCTCGGCAGAGGTGGCGCAGGCACTCCACGCTTTGATGACCGTCGCGGCGGGAGGGCCGAAGCGTCATCGTCCCATCGGTCCCAGAGATGCAGCGCTGCGGCTCGCCCGCACCTGCTACGACCACATGGCCGGCCGCCTTGCCGTGGCCCTCGCCGACAGCCTCTGCGCCAACGGTCACGTCGTCATCGCCGACGGTGCCGGACTGGTGACCGACACCGGCCGCCGCCTCCTCTGTGATTTTGGCGTCGCGCTCGACGATGGGGCCAAGGGCCGGCGGCCGCTCTGCCGCACCTGCCTCGACTGGAGCGA
>JAEWBL010000603.1 GCA_023391175.1 Pseudomonadota bacterium | reverse complement strand
ATCCTGAGCCATACGGTGTTCAGCGGCCATATGGCGCGCCTGGAGCGCGAGGGCGGGCTGCCGCGCATCGTCATCCGGGCGCTCGCCGACGGCGCGGAACATGCCATCGCCTTCGACGAGGAGGCCTATGCACTAGGGATGTCGGCCGGCTACGCCTTCGATACCACACAGCTGCGCTTCACCTATGCGTCCATGACCACCCCGTCCGAGGTGTGGGACTACGACATGGCGAGCCGCCGGCGCGAGATGCTGAAGCGGCAGGAGGTCCCTTCCGGCCATGACCCGGCGGACTACGTGACGCGTCGCCTCATGGCCCCGGCGCCGGACGGCGAGACCGTTCCGGTCTCCCTGCTCTATCACAAGGACACGCCGCTCGACGGCTCCGCTCCGCTGCTGCTCTATGGCTATGGCGCCTACGGAATTACCATTCCGGCCGGCTTCGCCACCAACCGGCTGTCGCTGGTGGATCGCGGCTTCGTCTATGCCATCGCCCATATCCGCGGCGGCACGGACAAGGGCTGGCGCTGGTATGCCGACGGCAAGCTGGCCAAGAAGACCAACACCTTCACGGATTTCATCGCCGCAGCCGAGCATCTGGTGGCGGAAGGCTTCACCCGCCCGGAACGCATCGTCGCCCAGGGCGGCTCGGCGGGCGGGATGCTGATGGGCGCGGTCGCAAACCTTCGGCCGGACCTGTTCGCCGGCATCGTCGCCGAAGTGCCGTTCGTGGACGTGCTCACGACCATGCTGGACGACACCCTCCCCCTCACCCCTCCCGAATGGCCGGAGTGGGGCAACCCCATCGCCGACGAAGCCGCCTTCCACCGGATCCGGGGCTATTCGCCGGTGGATAATGTGAAGGCGCAGCCCTACCCCTCCATCTTCGCCCTGGCCGGGCTCACCGACCCGCGCGTGACCTATTGGGAGCCGGCGAAATGGATGGCACGGCTGCGGGCGGCGGACACCGGGGACCGGCCCCTGCTGCTGCGCACCAACATGGATGCGGGCCATGGCGGGGCTGCCGGCCGGTTCGACCGGCTGGACGAGGTCGCCCTCGTTTATCTCTTCGCCCTGAGAACGGTGGGTCGCGCCGGCTGAGGCGTGGCCATTCACAGGGGGAAGCCGGCCTTTCCCCATGGACATTTGCGCGGCGGACGGCTTCCGGCTATCCAGAGCGCGCTGTCGATCGACATGCGAGTGAGGGGGCGGCTCCGCGCATTTAAAGGCATGCTGTGATGGGCCGTCTGGATCGTTACATCTTCTCCACGGCGGCTGTCGCCTTCCTGGGGGTCGTGGTCGTGCTCGCCGGGATGATCTGGGCGACGCAGGCCCTGCGCCAGCTCGACCTGGTGACAAGCCAGGGGCAGACCATCCTGGCCTTCATCGCCATCACCAGCCTCACCATGCCGACCCTGGTGCTGGTGATCGCGCCAGCAGCGCTCTTCATCGCCACCGCCTACACGCTGCTGAAGCTCAACGGCGACAGCGAGATCGTGGTGATGGCGGCCGCCGGCATGGGGCCGTGGCGCCTGCTGCGCCCGCTTATCCTGCTGGCGATTCTGGTCTCCCTGTTCTGCTCCTCGCTCGCGGTCCATGTGGTGCCGGCCAGCCTCACCAGCTTCCGCGAGCAGGTGACCAAAGTGCGCGCGGACGTGGTGTCGTTCGTCGCCCAGCCCGGTCGCTTCGTGAACCTGACGCAGGGCCTCGTCTTCCACGTGCGCGAGCGCTCCGCCAATGGCGTGATGCGCGGCATCTTCATCAATGACGCCCGCGAGAAGGAGGTTTCTACCTACCTCGCGGATCGCGGCCAGATCGTCGAGAGCAAGGCCGGCATCTTCCTGGTGCTGGAGAATGGCTCCATCCACCGACGCGGCGGCGACCTCTGGAAGACCGAGGCGACGCCCCAGCCGACCCCCGAAGAGGCCCGCGCCGCCGCCCGCGCCAAGCTCGCGGCGCAGAATGGCGGCAAGCCGGCCGCCAAGGGCGCCGATTCGACCGCTCCCGCCGCAGCAGCGGTCGCTCCGGCCGCCGCCGGGGACCAGAAGCAGGGACGCTCCGACAGCCAGGCGGCCAATTCCTCGGTGGTGGAATTCCAGCGCTACGCCTTCGACCTGTCCTCGCTGGCGCCCGACACCAAGGGCGTGGACATCAAGCCCATGGAGCGCCCGTTGCTCTATGTGATGAACCCGCCGGCCGAGGACATGTACGTGCGGTTCTTCCCCGGACGCTACCGGGAGGAACTGCACAAGCGCCTGTCGGCCGGGCTTTATCCCATGGCCTTCTTCGCCATCGCCGCCGCTGCGCTCGCCCAGCCGCGCACGACCCGCCAGAGCCGGGGCGCCGCGCTCACGGCCATCATCCCGGCCATGGGGCTGGTGCAGATCGGCAATTTCGCCATCGCCGGCCAGTTGAAGGCCAACGCGGCTGCGGTGCCGCTAATCTATGCGCTGCCCATCGTCACCGTCATCATCTGCGCCATGGTGCTGCAAGGCTGGATCCGCCTCTCCCCGCCGGCAGCGCTGACCGCGCTCGGCGAGGCGATCCGGGCGCGATTCTCGCGGCGGGCGGCCGCCTGACGATGATCGGACGCATCCTCGGCTTCTATTTCGCGCGCCGTTTCGGCCATGCCGTGGCGGTCATCTTCCTGTCCTGCGTCACGCTGATCGTGCTCGTGGACTTCCTGGAGATGGCGCGGCGCACCGCCGACCGCGACCAGGTGACAGTCAGCCTCCTGGCCCTGCTCACCCTCTACCGCGCCCCCGCCTTCACGGAGCAACTGCTGCCGTTTGCGGTCCTGTTCGGCGGCATGGTGACCTTCGTCATCCTGTCCCGCCGGCTGGAACTGGTGGTGGCGCGGGCGGTGGGGCTCTCGGTCTGGCAGTTCATCACCCCGCCGGTGCTGGTGGCCTTCCTGGTGGGCATCTTCGCCACCTGCGTGTTCAACCCGATCTCCGCCGACTTCAAGGAGCGGGCGAACCAGATCGAGGGCGACATCTTCGCCAGCGGCGGCGGCACCCCTGGCCTCACGCAGGGGAAGAAGGATTTCTGGATTCGCCAGCAGAGCGTGGACGGCCAGTCCATCATCCAGGCGCAGTCCTCCCGACAAGGTGGCCGGGTACTGTCCGGGGTGGTGATCTTCGAGTTCGATCCGGCCGGAAACTTCATGGAGCGTGTGGAGGCCAAATCTGCAACTTTGGGAGATGGTGCATGGATTCTTACCGGCGCCAAAGTGCTCGTTCCGGGGCTCGATCTCGCCTCCTATGATACCTACCTGATCGCCACCAAGCTGGACCCGAGGCAGATCCAGGATTCGCTGATCGCCCCGGAAACCGTGTCGTTCTGGCAACTCCCGTCGGCTATTCGCAGTGCAGAACAATCCGGCTTCGGCGCGGAAAAATACCGCCTGCAGCTCCAGAGCCTTCTGGCGAAGCCGTTTCTGCTGGTGGCAATGGTCCTCATTGCCGCGGTCGTGGGCCTGCGTGTGTTCCGCTTCGGCGGGGTGGGGCAGACGATTCTCGGTGGCGTGCTTGCGGGCTTTCTGCTTTATGTTGGGACCAAGCTCGCCGAGGATCTTGGTGAGGCTGGAATCGTTCATCCCGTTGCTGCTGCGTGGTTTCCTGCGGTGACCGGGATTTTGCTGGGGGCGCTCATTCTGTTGCACCGGGAGGACGGATGACGGTCGGGCATCCCCCCGCCGTAGGGATGACTGCCAAGGGCCTTCGCGCAGCTGCGCGGGGAACGGGCGGTCGCGCGTCTCGACGCGCCCCTTCGGCTGCCGCCTTCAGCTTGATCTTTGCCGGCCTCGTCGCCCTCCTCGCGCCGATGGGCAGCGCCCGTGCGCAGACCGCCCAGCCGGTCGCGGCGCAGGCGGGGCAGAACCAGTCGCCGGGCAGCAATCTCCTCAGCGCGCGCCAGCTCGACCCGAACCAGAAGATGCTGGTGACGGCCGACCAGCTCGAATACGACTACCAGAAGGACACGGTCGCGGCGGTCGGCAACGTCCAGATCTATTACGACGGCTCCACCCTTGAGGCGCACCGCGTGGTGCTGGACCGCAAGGCCAACACCCTGCGCGCGGAAGGCAACGCCCGCCTCAAGGACAAGGACGGCAAGATCGTCACCGCCGACACCCTGCAGCTGACGCAGGACTTCAAGCAGGGCTTCATCGATTCCCTGCGCCTCGACACGCCGGACAACACCCACTTCGCCGCCATCCGGGCCGACCGGACCGACGGCAACATCACCGTGTTCCAGAACGGCATCTACACGGCCTGCGAGCCGTGCAAGGACGACCCCTCCAAGCCGCCGCTGTGGCAGATCAAAGCCAAGAAGATCATCCACAACGACGACGAGAAGATGGTCTATTACGAGGACGCCTGGGTCGAGTTCTTCGGCCTGCCGGTGGCCTATTTCCCGTACATGTCGTCGCCCGACCCGACGGTGAAGCGCAAGACCGGCTTCCTGATGCCGGAGTTCTTCTCCTCGAGCCAGATCGGCTATGGCGTCGCGGTTCCCTTCTTCTGGAACATCGCGCCCGACCGCGACCTGACCCTCACGCCCGCTTTCCTGACCCAGCAGGGCGTGCTGATGCAGGGCGAGTGGCGCCAGCGCCTCATCAACGGCAGCTACACCATTCGCGCCGCCGGCATCGTGCAGCAGAATCCGCAGGACTTCATTACCACCTCCAATGGCATCACGGAGATCCTTCCCGGATACCGTGAGGACCGCGGCGCGGTGGAAAGCTCCGGCGCCTTCGCCCTGAACAAGTTCTGGACCTTCGGCTGGGATGCCACCGTGGCGTCGGACCGCACGTTCCTGCGCGACTACAACCTGATCCCGGACTCCATCACCACCAAGACCTCCGACATCTACCTGACCGGCCAGGGCGACCGCTCCTATTTCGACCTGCGCGGCCTGTACTTCCTCGGCCTCGCCGTGACCGACGACCAGCAGCGCCAGCCCATCGTCGGCACGCTCAACTACAGCAAGGTGTTGGACAAGGCCCTGTGGGGCGGCGAGGCCGGGTTCAAGGTGAACCTCACCAGCCTGACCCGCGACCAGGCCGACTTCATCGGCACCTCCGAGCTGACGTCCGCCGTAGGCAGCGTCGGCGTGCCGACCGGCGCCTGCACCCTGTGGTCGCCGAACGCCAAGGAATGCCTGCTGCGCGGCGCGCCGGGCGACTACACGCGCCTGTCCGGCGACGTCTACTGGAAGAAGACCATCACCGATCCCCTCGGCCAGCAGTGGACGCCGTTCGTCACGGCGCGCGTGGACGTGGCCTCGGTCAACACCTCCTACCTGCCCGCGAGCTACCAGTTCGGCCCCACCTTCCCCGGCCAGAACCCGCTCCAGTCCGGCAGCGACGACCTTATCCGCGCCATGCCCGCGGTCGGCGTCGACTACAAATATCCCTTCATCTCGGCGGAGAGCTGGGGCACCCAGACCATCGAGCCCCGGGCGCAGGTCATCATCCGCCCGAACGAGAGCAACATCGGCAAGTTCCCGAACGAGGACGCCCAGAGCCTGGTGTTCGACGACACCAACCTGTTCGAGGTGAACAAGTATTCCGGCTACGACCGGGTCGAGGGCGGCAGCCGCCTGAACCTCGGCGTGACCTACACGGCCGCCATCAACGGCGCCGGCCTGTTCACCGCCGTGGTCGGCCAGTCCTACAACCTGTTCGGCAAGAACTCCTACGCCTACGGCGACATGGCCAACACCGGCCTGGAATCGGGCCTGGAGACCGCCGCGTCGGACTACATCGCCAAGTTCGGCTACTCGCCCACCAAATATCTCGAGTTCGTGACCCGCTTCCGCTTCGACGAGCAGAATTTCTCCATGCAGCGTTTCGAGCTGCAGGCGCGGGCCGAAATCGACAAGTTCAACATCGCCGTCACCTACGGCCGCTACGAGGCCCAGCCGCTGCTCGGCTATTACGATGCCCGCGAGGGCATCTACACCAACGCCTCCTACAAGCTGACCGACAACTGGGCCATCCGTGGCGCCATCCGCTACGATTTCGCCGCCGGCGAGGTGGACTACACCCTGCTCGGCCTCAGCTATATCGACGACTGCTTCACCCTCGCCCTGAACTACATCTCCGACTACACCCTCAACGGCCCCAACGCGCCGCCGGTGACCAAGGTGATGTTCCGCATCGGCCTGCGGACCCTCGGCGAAGGCGGCTTCTCCACCAGCTTCGGCTCCGAATCCTCGAATTGATGCCGGCTGCGGCAGCGGGCGTCATGGCCACGCTCGCGAAGCCGCATTGCCGCCACAGGATGAAGACACAAGTCGCAGGCAGCCCCCGGACAGGACCATGCCGCTCGTACGCCTTCTTCTCCTCGCCGTCGCCCTCCTCCTTCCCGTGCTCGCCGCGGGCACGCCGGCCCGTGCGCAGCAGGTCGTGGTCGTCGTCAACGGCGATCCGATCACCAGCTACGACGTCTCCCAGCGCCAGCTCCTGCACAGCCTCATCGAGCGCAAGCCCATCGGCGCCAAGGAGGCGCTGGAGGAGTTGATCGACGAGCGCCTCAAGATCC
>JAEWBL010000601.1 GCA_023391175.1 Pseudomonadota bacterium | reverse complement strand
GCTGGTCGTGGGCGACCTGTCGTTCATCTCGCTGCGGCTGATCCTGCCCGCGGTGAAGGCCGTGCTGCTCCCGGGCGGCGACGCCATCCTGCTCGTGAAGCCGCAGTTCGAGGTCGGGAAGGGCGAGGTCGGGAAGGGCGGCGTCGTCCGCGACGACGCCAAGCGCCGGTCGGCGCTGGAGGCGGTGAAGGCCGCCGCGGAGGAACTCGGCTTCGCCGTCGTCGGCGAGGCGGAGAGCCCGATAGAGGGACCGGCGGGGAACCGGGAGTGGCTGCTCGCGCTCAGGGCGCCGGGCCTCGTCCGGGGGACGGACAGGGCGCCCGCGCCTTGACTCCCCACGATCGCTCTGTTACCTCACGCGCACACATTTTCGCCCCCGGGCCCCGCCCGGGTCACGAAAGTGGGCGCGTCGCCCACTTTTTCTTTTTTGGGACTCATGAGCGCCATCGGAATGGAATCCGTCTCCGAACGGGCGCGACGGCTGCTCGAGCCGATCGTCGCGCGCGACGGGTTCGAGCTGGTCGAGGTGGAGTGGGGCCGCGAAGGCGCCAGCTGGGTGCTGCGCGTCTTCGTCGACCGCGAGGGTGGCATCACGATCGATCACTGCCAGGAGCTGTCGCGCACCATCGAGACGGTGCTCGACGTAGAGGACTTCATCGAGCCCGCGTACAACCTCGAGGTGTCGAGCCCCGGGCTCGATCGCCCGCTGCGCAAGCCTGGCGACTTCGACCGCTTCGCCGGCCAGCGCGCGCACGTGAAGACGTTCGCGCCCGTCGAGGGGAGCGCCCCCGGACAGCCGGCCCGGAAGAACTGGACAGGCATCCTGCGCGGCTTCAGGGACGGCGCCGTCGAGATCGAGGTGGACGGCCAGCTCCACCGTGTGCCGCACGACAAGATCGCGAAGGCGCACCTGGAATACGACTTCGAGGCCGACCTCAGGAAGAAGGAGTAGTCAATGCAGCAGAACGTCAACTTGAACCTCATCCTCGACCAGGTCGCCAAGGACAAGGGCATCGAGCGCGCGACGCTGGTGTCGATCCTCGAGGAGGCCATCGCGCAGGCCGCGAAGAAGCACTTCGGCCCCGAGCGGGCGCTCAAGGCGCACTACGACGAGGACAAGGGCCAGATCGACCTGTTCCAGGTGCTCACCATCGTCGCCGACCCCACGGCCGAGGAGCCGCTGCCGGATCCGGTCAACATGGTCCCGATCGCGGTCGCCCACGACAAGGGCATCGAGGTCGAGATCGGCGACGAGCTCGACTTCCCGATCTACTACCGCCCCGAGGACGAGGACGAGGCGCGCGCCCAGGACGAGCAGTGGGGCGACCTGCTGAAGCTCAAGACCTACCGCCGCAGCTTCGGCCGCATCGCCGCGCAGACCGCGAAGCAGGTCATGATCCAGGGCACGCGCAACGCGGAGCGCGAGAACGTCTTCAACGAGTACAAGGATCGCAAGGGCGAGGTGATCACCGGCATCGTGCGCCGGTTCGAGCGGGGGAACGTCATCGTCGACCTGGGCCGCGCCGAGGCGGTGCTCCCGGTGCGCGAGCAGGTGCCGCGCGAGAGCTACCGCGCCGGCGACCGCATCCAGGCGTACGTGATGGACGTGCTGCGCGAGTCGAAGGGGCCGCAGATCATCCTCTCCCGCGCGTCGGTGGAGCTGCTGAAGAAGCTCTTCGAGATGGAGGTCCCCGAGATCGCCGAGGGCGTCGTCGTCATCGAGGCGGCGGCGCGCGAGCCGGGCGGCCGGGCGAAGATCGCGGTCTCGTCGCGCGACAGCGACGTGGATCCGGTCGGCGCCTGCGTGGGCATGAAGGGCAGCCGCGTGCAGGCGGTCGTGCAGGAGCTCCGCGGCGAGAAGATCGACATCGTGCCCTGGCACGAGGACCCGGCCCGGTTCGTGTGCAACGCGCTCGCGCCCGCCGAGGTCTCGCGCGTGCTGCTCGACGAGCAGAACTCCGCGATGGAGATCATCGTCCCCGACGACCAGCTGTCGCTCGCGATCGGCCGCCGCGGGCAGAACGTGCGGCTCGCCTCCCAGCTCACGCGCTGGAAGCTCGACATCAACAGCGAGTCGCGCGTGAAGGAGATGCGCGAGTTCGCGACGCGGAGCTTCGCGGCCCTCGGCATCCCCGAGCCGCTGCAGGAGATGCTCTACGCCCACGGGTTCCGCAAGGCGCAGGACCTCGCCAACGCCTCCGCCGAGATGCTAACGCAGTTCCCGGGCTTCACCGGCGACATGATCCCCGACCTGCAGAAGCGGGCGCGGGAGCAGTCCATCGTGGACGCCGAGGAGGAGATCAGGCTCGAGCAGGAGCGCGAGGCCGCGCGCATCGCGGAGGCGCGCCGGCACCCCGACGAGCTGTCCCAGGACGAGCGGCTCGCCCGCGTGCGCGGCATCGGCGAGCGCGCCGTCGACCAGCTCAAGGCGGCGGGCTACCCGACGGTCGAGTCCATCCACAACGAGGCGGACGTCATGCGCCTCGCCGAGAACACCGCGCTGGGCATCAAGAAGGCGCGCCAGATCAAGCACGCGGTCGGTGTCTACCTGGAGGAGGAGGCGAAGCTCCGG
>JAEWBL010000569.1 GCA_023391175.1 Pseudomonadota bacterium | reverse complement strand
ATGCCCCGCGGCAGCTGGGTCGCGAACACCATGCCGAGCCCATACTTGCGCGCCTGCGCCGCCAGCGAGCGGGTGCTGGCCTTGCAGGCCGTATTGGCCTGAGATGGCGCAAAGTTCTGTGCCTCGTCCAGCACGTAGAGCCGCCCGGAGGGGCTCGGATTCTGCCTTACCCATGTGAAGAGCGTCATCTGCAGCTGGTTGACGAACGCCTGCTTCGCTTCGTCGGTGGCAAGGCCGGCGAGGTTGATGACGGAGATGCGCGGCCGCCCCGGATCGCGGCCGTGAAAGAGGCGCCGGGGATCCAGCTTCGGCCCGCTCGACTGGAGCAAGGGATTGGTGGCGATGGCCGCGCGCAACTGGTCGGCCATGTCGCGGGCGAGCTTTTCGGCATTGCCGATCTCGCTCAACCCCTCTGGAAGTTCGGACAGTAGGGCAACGAAGTCCTTCAACTCTCGTCCGCCGCCCAAGGCAAAGTGGCGCAGAGCGTCGGCGAGAACCCCCTGCTTCAGGTTTGCCTTCTGGCCGCCGCCGCCGAGGTAGGGGGTGAGCGTGGCACGCGCCATTTCCACCGCCTGGCTACGCTCGTCCTCGCTCTCGGCGTCACGGCCGCTGCCGATGGCGGCGAAGTCCGGCAGGAGGGCGAGGGAGAGCGGATTGCCGCTGGAGACACCGGGGGTCCAGACCACCACCTCCACGCCAGCGCGGTACGCCTCGGCCTTCACCACGTCCTCGGAAGAGAAGGATTCCGGCACCTGGGGCCACGCCTCGCCGAGGCGGGCGAGGTCGTTGTTGATGTCGAGCACGATGGCGGGAATGCCGAGGAGCGCCGCCTCCTCCACCAGACGCCGCAGCAGGACCGTCTTTCCGGACCCGGAGCCCGCGAAAATCGCCACATGCCGGGGCAAGAGAGAAGCTGCGAGTTCCACCGTTTCTCCCCCGCCTTGCGGAGCAGCCCGGCGGCCGACCACGATATGCCTCGCCGCGACATAGGGCGACGCAGGTGGTTCCGGAGCAGGACGCGCCGGACGGGGATCGACGTCGGGCGCGGCGTCCTTGCCGGACGGGATGCCGACAGGCGTTCCGGCCGGGGGCGGTTCGGGCGCAGCGCCGAGAAAGGCGGGTGGCGCGAGGCCAGCGGCCTTGAACAGAGGCGCATCGTACAGCGGCTTGCTCTGCTTCAGCCAGGCAGCGAAGTCTGGACGGCCAGAGAGCGAGCGCAGGGCAAGGAAGGCCCGCAGGTCGTCCTCGCCGGGTGCGATGAAGCGGCCGCCCGCCTTTTGGAACTCCTCCGTCAGCTGCCGCGACTTCGGCCCCTGCGGCGGTTCAGTCGACCGCAGCAGCACAAGGTGCCGCCCCTTCAGCTTCGAGCCGATTCCCGAAGCCGTCATGGCCGCCTTGATGCGGGATTGATAGGCGAGGTGGTTGGGATGGGGCAGCAAACGGAAACAGTAATGCTGCTCAAGATCTCCCTGGGCGCGGAAAGTGAAGGACAGCCGGCCGTGGAGCGGCGGCGTCTTCTGGTTCGGGTAGAATTGGACCCCCGCATCCACGTCGTCCGGCAGATCGAGCTGTTGCTCGAAAAGGCCCAGCGCATAGGCGAAGAGGTCGCGCATCTCGTCCTCCCGATCGGGATCGAGAAGGCCGGACACGTCCGCCTCTGCGCGGGCCTGGACATAGGCGGCCTCGAGACCGGAGATCGGGGGGACGATGGCCGGCGGCTGCCCCCCACGCTTAAATGTGGACAGTTCCTCGACGTCGCCCCCGGCGACACATGCCAGGCGATGGGCCTCGCAGCGCCGGAGCAGTTCGCGCGGCGAGAGACCGACCGCATCGGCGAAAGCCTCGGGCCGGAACGGCCAAGTGGGATAAGGCGGGGTGAAATTGCGAGGGCCAAAGGCAGCGGCGAGACGCGCCCCGACCAGCGCAGAAGCACGTGCGGCATCGGGCAAGGCCTGCAGGGACGTCGGCGGACGGAAGCGGGCATCCACAGGCACGCTCGAGGTTTGCTCGATCACCTGCCATGTGGCCTCAAGACACGACAGGACGACCACCGCCCGATATTTCACCTCGTGGAGGTCCATCAGGCCCTGCGCCAGCGCCTCCAGGATGGATCGCGCCTCTGCCTTCTCCCCCTCCGACAGGGATTCCGCCGCCTTTGAACTGGCGTTCGCGGCACTGACGATGGCGTCGATCTGGTCCACCGCAATCAGTGTCGGCCCGACAAGGCTCATGAGCCAGCACAGGCCTTTTACGACGGAAATGGGTGAGTTCTGGCCGACGAAGCCGAACTGGCCCGCGTCCTGCGCCGTCGAGGGCATGCCCTGCAGCCACGCATGCGCGATGCTCTGCTGATCGAGGTCGCTGGATGTCAGGAGAATGAGGGCGGTCAGCACGTAGCGATGTTCGAGCGTGCCCTGCCGGTCATACCGGGCGAGGGAGTTGAGGAACAGCGCCGATATGTCGTTCATGGCCTTGCGCGGGTCGTCATCGTGACGGCGCGCGATGGTGCCGACCTGCCCGGCGATGCCCAGCTTGTCCGCCAGGTTCAGGATCAGGAGGTCGTGCTGCGTCATGCCTTCCGCGCGCAGGGCCAGAAGCGAGTTCAGGAAACCGAGCGCTATGGAGGACCAGAAATCCTTCACCCCCACGAGGTCGAGGAGAACGAACCACCCATCGCGCTCCCAGACCCCGGCCCGCAGCCGGCCGACCAGATGGGTCTTGCCATAGCCAGCCGGCCCCACAATGACGCGGCCGAGCGGCTCCGGCTCGGGCTTTTCCTCCGCCGTCCGCACCTCGAAATAGGACAGGATGTCGTCGATGCAGCCTTCATGCAGCGCCGTGACCTGATGGGGCGGATCGCGCCAGACGCTGCGCAGCTGCCGGGTCCAGTCGAAGCTTGCGGCGCGGAAAGCCGCCAATCCCGGGGCGCCGGGCTTCTCGCTCGCCTGCGTCATCGCTCGATCCACAGGATGTGGCGGGGCTCGCCGGCGATCTCGATCGCCGCAGCGCGATCCGCCTCGGTGATCTCGGCGCGATTGTCGATGCGGTAGAGGCGGGCGGCGCCCTCCGTCTGCATCGCCTTCAACGCGGCATCAAGGACCGTTTCGGGCACGTCGGCGAGGTGGGGCCGCAGATTCTTCAGGAGCGCCCGCGTGTTGAGGCGGCCGCCCGTCACCGCGAGATAGGCAGTGCGGATGCGCGCAGGAAGGTTCGACGGCTCGTCCCCTCCCACTTCGCCAAGTCCGCTCCCGATGGCCGGGCCGGACGTGGGCAGCGGGCCGCCTTGAGGGCCGAGCAGGTCCGCGAGCGCAATCTCCCGCGCGGCCATGTAGGCGGAAAGGCGCTCCAGCACCGCGCGCAGCACCGCCGAGGCGCCTTCCGCGTCTTCGGGCAGCAAGGCGTGGAGGGCGGCGCCGCCGGCATCCCAGCCCTTGTCCGTGACCTCTATCACATTGGCCCGTCCCCGTTTCGTGGTACGGATCCAGCCCTCGCGCTCCAGCGGACGGCGCACCGCGGGGTCTGGCACCGGGCGCAGATCCTTCTGCGCAGCAGCACCGTCCGGGTGCGCGAGCAGGGCCAGCAGGAGCAGCCCCTGGCGCTCTTTCAGCCGGCTTTCGGGGGATCGCGTTGGTTTGGTCATCGCCTTGGTTGCCACCTATCTCTCCCCAAGCAAGACCTGCCGGCGGTGCCGGACCAGGTCGCGAATCTTTTCCAGCGCCAGCCAGCAGTCCTGGGCGATCTCGTCGTTGGCGAGACGCAGCACGGCGTAGCCGGAAAGGGTCAGCTCGAAATCGCGATGGCGGTCGCGCTGGAAGGCCGCGCGGGTGCCGTGGTCGGCATAGCCGTCCAGTTCCACCACCAGCCGCCCCTCGGCCCACAGGAGGTCGACCCTCGGGCGGGACCCCCGCACGGTTTCAACGGGAAGGTTGAAGCCGAACAGCGGGGCCAGCTCCGCATCCGCCTCGATGAGCCGGGCGAGACGCTGTTCCAGCGCGCTCAAGGGGTGGGGACGCCCGCGCCACGGGATCAGCCATGTCCCCTCCGGCTCCGCCCTAACCTTATGTCCGTTCACGTGATTTTCCGGCGGGGCGATGTCCGCTTCGTCGGCAAGGCGCCAGGCCCCGTGGCGGATACGGTCGAAAGGCGAGAGCTCGGCGGGCGGCTCGGGAAACAGCGCCACCACCGCCCCCTGGAGATGGTGTGCGATCCATTCGAGCCCTGCGACAAACGCCTCCGCCCTCGCGGCGGGAAGGGGTTGCGGCACCTCCACGACCAGCACCAGACCATCCGGTCCGATCACCCGGGACAGCTGGTCGAGCTGCGTCCCAGCGGGCGTCCGCGGCACCTTTGGCGGCCGGTTTTCCAGCGCCAGCAAGGCTCCGGCCTCGATCCAGGCGGACAGGACGCCGGGGCGGCCGGCTGCGGTGCGGCGCGCGGCCGCCGTGACGGCCATGCGGGCGAGCGTGTCAGCCCCCTGGGCCGGGAAGTGCACGTCATCATACCAGACGGGCCACATGCGGAGGGCAATGTCGGCCAATCGGGTGAGGAGATTTTCGGCCACCGCCTCGGCGGTGTCGGCCGAAGGGAGAGGGAGAAAGAGCAGCCGCGGCGCGCCGGATGGAAGCTCCATCTCATTGAAGAGAGAGCATAATTCCAAAGGCCCGACGCCATCCACGCAGACGATGCCGCCCTGCGGTGCCCCGAGGAGGATAGCCGCGAGGGCCGGCGCCGACAGGCGATCGCGTGCGACTTTGTCCCCCAAAAGGTTGCTCCCCAGCCTTGAGACGACCAGAACGCGCAAAGGATCGATACCGGGGACATGACGTAGGTGCAACCGCGCTTTTGCCGCATCCGGCGTCCGACTGACTCGCCCTTGAACGGCGCGGTTCGGGTGCCTTTCACCAGGGGAATCGGTATGGTTCGGCGGGGTTTCGGCGGCGAGTCAGTCGAAGGTTCGGCATCTTCCGACCGAACCCGCCACGGAACGGATGAAGAGCCGCAAAAATGAACGCCTGGGTTGCAGCCTCAGTTGCAGTGGTGACGATGGCCCTGGCCATGGCGATCGGCATGGCCATCGGCAGTCGCCTCTCGCAGACACGCTACGAAGACGGGTCGATCAAGAATTTGCGCACCAGCGTCGCCATCATCGCGACCATGTCTTCGCTTCTGCTTGGCCTCATGGTGAATTCGGCCCGCTACAACTTCAGCGATGCCTATTCCGACGTACAGAAATACGCGGCCGTCCTTCAGATCACCGATCTCAACCTGCTCAGCTTCGGCGCGCCCGCCTGTCCGCTCCGGGGCAACCTTCAGGCCTATGCCCGCCAGCTCGTGGCGGAGACCTGGACCTCGGGCGAGGATGAAGCCTCGTCCGGCGCCGCGCAGGTGTCGGCGCTCACCGCGCTCCTCGGCTTCGATGCCGGGGTGCGCAACCTCAAGGCCGGGACTGCCGACCAGCAGGAGGTGCGAGGCACCCTGCTCGGCCTGTCGCGGCAGTTGGTGGAGTATCGCTGGAAGGTCACGGGCGTCGCCCGCACCGCCACCCCCGTCACCTTCATCGTTGTGGTCATCTGCTGGTTTGCGCTGATCTTCCTCTATTCCGGCGTCTTCGCGCCGCGGAGCGCGCTGGTCCTCGTCGGCCACGGGCTGGGCATGGTCGGCATCGCCGCCGCCATCTTCCTGGTCATGGAAATGGGCCAGCCCTTCACCGGGCCGATCAAGGTGTCGCCGGCCCCGGTGGAGCGGCTGCTCCAGCGGATGCAGACGCAGGCCTGTCCAACCGCACAGAGCTGATATGCCAGCGGCCGGACGCTGCATGCGCCTCGACCGCGCCAAGCCTTGACGTACACGGCATGTCCTTGCGTCACTTTGGCTTGGTCTATCACCGTTGAAGGTTGGCAGCCCGTGCTTTGCCAGCGCTCTTGCCGAACCCAGCGCAGGTTGCACAAAATATGACCGGCGGCCTGGGTTGATTTCATCGCTGTCAATATTGCCCTTCAAAGAATCAGCGGGTAACTTAATACATCTCTACATTTACCTTACGTAGCCCCAGCCTGTCACGCGGAGTGATTTTTTGATCGAGGACCGGCGGCCGATCTCGGGAGAGTCATTGCATTCAATTACTATACTGCAAGGGTCGAACCACCGAACCGCACAGTTAGCAATATTTGAATGAGAAGCCGTATTATTCTTATAGATTCGTGATTTGGATACAATTTCGTAATATATGACTGTATTAAATTATTATGATGCGATTTCACGTTTTTATATTGATAAAACTGTATAGAATGTATCACATATAGTACAACTTAATAGTTTTGACGTGTTCAACAATGTCATCTGAATGGGGAAATCAATGTCGGAATCTGAAATTCGGTCGCGATATGGCGCTTGGGGTCGGCTTGTCTTCTCTGCCCTATCGGTCCTCGTTTTATTGGCGATCTCCCAGTTCTACCCGAAACCTGCGGTCGCATTTGAATTGTATAATATTTCTGGAATTTCGCTCAACGATACAATAGACACCGCAGTTGAAAAGATAAAACAGAACAATCCAAATGCTGACTGCCAGCCGCTTGTCTTGGGCATCAAAACGAGCTTTATGGATTTCCGCATTCCCGCAGGCATGTTTTGCGTTATTGAAAAATACAAGTCCATCCAAGGTCGAAACTCGATCTGGAAATATGGCGAGGCGATTCGCCTCATAGCCTGGCCGGAGCGGGAGAAGCTGACCTCTATCGTTCGGTTCAAGGGCTTTGATCAGCCAGACTTCATTGGCGTCGATGCGGCCGTTTCAGATCTGTCGAACCGGTTTGGGCCTCCGGCCATATCGAGGCAGTCGGGCCAGATATTCCTCGAGTGGAAAACGGCAACAGCAAAGGACTGCGTGTTGAACTCCGGAAATTTTATGCTCGATAACGATTATTTTGGCCAGAATTTCGGATTCTTAAGCAACAATGTCTCCCCTTCGTTCAATGAAAATAACGGTATGAGCTCCGACCTCACGCGCGCTTTTATCAATGAGATCCGGAACATCGCCACCAATAATTCCAACTGCGGAACTCTGTTCCAGGTAAAAATGCTCTATGCGGGGATGCCCTCGCCCAATATCACAAGCCTTGCCAGTGGCATTGTCCAGCGGCTCATCGACACCACCCGTGCCAAGGCCATGTTTCTCGCGCTATCCAAGAAAATCGATGCTGAGAGCGAGGCCGCAAAGACCAAAGCTGTGCCGACGACCACCAAGCCAAACACGTTCTGATTGAAAGTCGGCCTATCGGCAACGCCTGATCCGCTTGCGATCGAAGCTTGATCGCAAGCGTTGCCCTGGAAGGGGCCGGCTTAGGCCGAGTCTATCGCTGCAGACCGGGCCAGCCGATCGCCCATCTCCGCCTCCGCATCGACCCGCCGGGGCCGACGTGTCCCGCTGTCTGCATATTTGTCCCCGCTCTCGTCCCGGCGCTCACAACCCGCGCGCCGGGACGGATTTCGAGGGAAAGCCTCAGTTCAGGCGCGGCTGCTGCGACGTGCCCTTGTACCAGTCGAAGGGCTTGCCCTCGGTGGAGAGCATCACCGACTTCACATCGAAGTGGTCGTTGAAGCTCTCGATGCCGAACTCGCGACCGATGCCGCTGTCGTCCACGCCGCCCCAGGGCGACGCCGGATCGAGGCGGTGGTGATCGTTGATCCAGACGATGCCGGCCTTCACCTTCGCCGCCACGCGGTGGGCGCGGTGGACATCGCGGGTGCGGATGGCGGCGGCGAGGCCGAACGGGCTGTCGTTGGCAATGGCCAGCGCCTCCTCCTCGGTCTCGAAGGGGATCACCACGGTGAAGGGGCCGAACACCTCCTCGCGGGCGATGCGCATGTGGGGCGCCACATCCGCGAACACGGTGGGCTCCACGAAGAAGCCGTTCTCGTGGCCGGGAACGATGCGCCGCTGGCCGCCGGCGACAAGGCGCGCGCCATCGTCATGGCCCGCCTGCACGAAGGAGAGCACGCGGTCGAGCTGGCGCTGGGAGACCACCGGTCCAAGCTGGGTTTCGGGATCGCACGGATCGCCGATGCGGATGGCCTTGGTCTTGGCGGCCAGGCGCTCCACGAACTCGTCATAGATGGTCTTCTGCACGATGTGCCGGGCGGCGCAGACGCAGGTCTGGCCGGCGCCGACGAAGGCGCCGAAGGCGGCATAGTTCACCGCCTGCTCCACGTCGTAATCGTCGAACACCATCACCGGGGTCTTGCCGCCGAGTTCGAGCGTCTGGTGGGCGAAGACCTTCGCCGCCGCAGAGCCGGCGATGCGCCCGGCCTCGGTGCCACCGGTGAGCACCAGCTTGTTGATGTCGTGATGCTCGGCGAGGAAGCGGCCGGAATTGCCGCCGATGCCGTTCACCACATTGAACACGCCGGGCGGCAGGCCATTGTCGCTCATCAGCTTGGCGAGGCGCAGCGTGGTGAGGGGCGTGTATTCGGAGGGCTTCACCACCGTGGTGCAGCCGGAGGCGAGCACCGCCGCCAGCGACTTGCACAGGATCATCAGCGGGTGGTTGAAGGGCGTGCAATTGGCCACCACGCCGATGGGCGTGCGGCGGGTGTAGTTGAGATAATTGCCTTCCACCGGGATCACGTCATCGCGGCGGGCGAGCGCGAGGCCGCCGAAATAGCGCAGGAAGTCCGGCAGGCGGCCAAGCTGGGCGCGGGTCTCGTTCACCGGCCGGCCGTTGTTCTGGGTCTCGAGCTGGTAAAGCTCGGGCAGCGCGGCCTCGAAGGCGTCGGCGATTCGGTTGATGAGCTTCACCCGCTCGCGGATGGCCATGCCGCCCCAGGCGTCGCCATTGAAGGCGGCGCGGGCGCTCTTCACCGCCGCATCCACGTCCTCGCGGGTGCTGTCGGGAATGGTGGCGATGACGGCGCCGGTGGCGGGGTTCTTCACCTCCACCGTGCCCCCGCCGATGCTCTCCACCTCGCGGCCATCGATGAAATTGCCGCGCGCCGCGATGGCGATCTCGGCTTTGGCGTTCATGGCGTTTCTCCGGTTTTTCTCAAAGGACGACGGCGTGGCGCGACAAGGCCGCGACCACCCGCTTTTCGGCATCGGCGATATGGTCCCGCAGCAGGCGGGCGGCCTTGCGGCCGTCGCGGGATTGCAGCGCCTCGATGATGGCGACGTGTTCGGCGATCAGCCGGTCGGGGTCGCGCCCCTGCATGGTGCCGATGCTGACCAGCACCAGCCGGTCCGCCTGCGCGACCAGATCCACCACCTCTTCCCGCATCCGCCGATGGGGCGAGCACATGGCGACCGCGACATGGAAGGCGCGGTTGTAGCGGATGAAATCCGACTTTGACGCATCGAAGGTGCGGAACACGTCGAGAGCGGCCAGCACCTCGTCCGTCGCGTGGCGGGCGGCATCGGCCGCGCAGGCCGGCTCCATCACCTCGCGAAAGCGGAAGATGTCCCGCGCGTCGGCCAGCGACACCGGATTCACCCGGTAGCCCTGACGCGGCAGCACGGTGATGAGCCGCTCCTGCTCCAGCCGCAGCAGGGCCTCGCGCACGGGCTGCTTGCTCACCTCGAAACGGCCGGCCAGCTCCTGCTCGCGCAGCTCCTCGCCCGGCTGGAGGCGGCAGCCGAGAATCTCCTCCTTGAGCCGCGCATAGACCGCGTCCCGCAGCAGGCCGGAGCCGCCGATGGCCTTATCAGAGGCGATGTCCTGATCCATCAACATATTTCATGCCCTGAAATTCTGGCCGCATCTTGGAGGAGTGATAACGACAGAACAACGAAAAAATCGCCCTTGACGGGGGTTTTCGGTTCTGTCTGAAATATCACGACAAAAAATTTTGCCGTCAAGAGCATCTCAGGGAGAGCGAAAATGCCCACACTCACCAAGCGCACCGCGGCCTGTTCGTGGCTCGCCGCGACGGCGCTGTCCGCGCTGATGGCCGTGCCCGCAGCGGCGCAGCAGCCGCCCATCAAGGTCGGCTTCATGACGGTGCGCTCCGGCGCGCTGGCGGCCGGCGGCAAGCAGATGGAGCAGGGCATGGAATATTGCCTTGCCGAGCGGAACGGCATGATGGGCGGCCGCAAGGTGGAGCTGATCACGGTGGACACCGCCGGCCAGCCCGCCACCACCAAGACCCGCGCGCAGGAGCTGGTGGAGCGCGAGCGCGTCAACGCCATCATCGGCCCGCTCGCCGCCTTCGAGGCGCTGGCCATCGACGACTACATCCGGCAGGTGGGCGTGCCCGTGATCTCGCCCTCGGCGGCGGCGGAAGACCTCACCCAGCGCAAGCAGAACCCGTGGTTCGTGCGTGCTGTCGGCACCTCGGCCCAGGCCAACCACGCGCTCGGCGAATATGCCGCCAAGGACCTGAAGCTGAAGCG
This sequence comes from Pseudomonadota bacterium, assembly GCA_023391175.1. Lineage (GTDB taxonomy): Bacteria > Pseudomonadota > Alphaproteobacteria > Rhizobiales > Xanthobacteraceae > Xanthobacter. The sequence goes on along the minus strand of JAEWBL010000569.1, from coordinate 921 downwards.
CGTCGTCACCATCGGCGATGACTTCGCCTTCGGCCACGAGGCCACCGCCGGCTTCCAGCGCGCCTTCGAGGACAATGGCGGTCAGGTGGTGCAGAAGCTCTGGCCGCCGCTGAATGTCGCCGACTACGGCAGCTACATCAGCCAGATCCGCACCGACGTGGATGCCGTCTACGCCGCCTTCGCCGGCGGCAACGGCCTGCGCTTCCTCCAGCAGTACGCCGAATACGGCGCGCCGGTGAAGGTCATCGCGCAGATGACCACCGTGGACGAGGGCATCCTCAAGTCCATGGGCAAGGAAGCCGTCGGCGTCATCTCCTCCGGCTGGTACACCGCGACCCAGGACGTGCCCGGCAACAAGGAATTCGCCGCCGGCATCCGCGCCAAATACGGCGCCGACCCCGGCTACTACACTGCCGGCGCCTATGCCGCCTGCGCCTTCCTCGATGCGGCCGTGAAGGCCGTGGACGGCAAGGTGGAGGACAAGCAGGCGCTGATGAAGGCGCTGCGCTCCGTGAAGCTGGAGAAGGGCCCGTATGGCGAGGTCACCCTCGACGAATACGGCAACCCCATCATGAACGTCACCATCCGCAAGACCGAGGAGAAGGACGGCCGGCTGCAGAACGTCGTCATCAAGACCTATCCGAAGGTGACGCAGTTCTGGATCTACGATCCCAAGGCCTTCCTCGCCGAGCCGGTCTACAGCCGCGACTACCCGCCGGCCAAAAACCTCGGGAAGTGACGACTGAATAAGGCGTCATGCCCCGGCTTGTCCGGGGCATCCACCCTGCCGCTCGTAGGGTGCATGAAGCCGATAGCCAGCCCGGCCAAACCGTGGATCCCCCGGACGAGCCGGGAGATGACGGGCGGAGAGGCGTCCGCCTAGCCGATTTTCCGCACCTTATCCGAGGACCGATCATGACC
>JAEWBL010000562.1 GCA_023391175.1 Pseudomonadota bacterium | reverse complement strand
GCCCTGGGCCTCCTCGATGCCGTGGTGGAGGGCGATGTGCTCGCCGAAGCCGTCGCCCGCGCGCCGACGGTTCCGAAGCGCCGGCTGTCGGAGAGGCCGGTCCCTGCGGGTGATCCGGCGGAGGAGGAAGCCGCGGCTTCCAAGGCCCTGAAGGGCGCGAAGGGCGTCCCGGCCATCGCCGAAGCCATTCGCGTCATCAAGGCATCACGGGAGGGCGACTTCGCGTCTGGACTTGCTTTGGAGCGCGCCGCCTTCCTCGCCCTGCGCGAGAGCGCGGAAGCCAAAGCCCTGCGCCACCTCTTCCTCGCCGAGCGCGAGGCGGTGAAGGTGCCGGGGCTGGATGGGGCGAAGGCGCGCTCCGTCTCCTCCACCGCCGTCATCGGCGCCGGCACCATGGGCGCGGGCATCGCGGTCGCGCTGCTCGACGCCGGATATCCGGTGATCCTGGTGGAGCGCGATGATGCCGCCGCTGCGGCCGGCGTGGCGCGCATCGACGCGCTCTATGCCCGCCAGGTGAAGAGCAGCCGGATCACCGAGGCACAGAAGGCCGAGCGCCTCGCCCGCCTTGCGCCTGCATCCGACTATGCGGCGCTGGCACCGGCCGACCTGATCGTCGAAGCCGCCTTCGAGGATCTGGCCGTGAAGACCGACATCTTCCGCCGCCTGGACGGGGTGGCCAAGCCGGGCGCGGTGCTGGCCACCAACACCTCCTATCTCGACCTCGACGCCATCGCCGCCGCGACCTCCCGGCCGCAGGACGTGGTGGGCCTGCATTTCTTCGCCCCCGCCAACATCATGAAGCTGCTGGAGGTGGTCAAAGCCACCCATACCGCGCCGGACGTGCTGGCGACCGCCCTCGCCCTCGCCAAGAAGATGGGCAAGCAGCCGGTCGTGGCAGGCAATTGCGACGGCTTCATCGGCAACCGCATCTATGCCGTCTACCGCCGCCATGCGGAATATCTGGTGGAGGATGGCGCCAGCCCCGAACAGGTGGATGCGGCGCTGGAGGCCTTCGGCTTCGCCATGGGCATCTTCGCGGTGTCGGACATGTCGGGCCTCGACATTGCCTATGCCATGCGGAAGCGCCGGGCGGCGACGCGGGACCCGAACGAGCGCTACGTGTCCATCGCCGATGCTCTGGTGGAGGCGGGGCGGCTCGGTCGCAAGACCAGTGGCGGCTGGTACGCCTACGACGCGGCGGGCAACCGCACCACCGATCCGGCTGTCACGCAGATCATCGAGCAGGCCCGCGCCGCCAAGGGCATCCAGCCGCGATCCTTCATCCCCGAAGAGATCCAGCTCCGGCTTCTGGCGGTGATGGCCAACGAGGGCGCGAAGGAACTCGCCGAGGGCATCGCGCTGCGGCCCTCCGACATCGACCTCGCCTTCGTCAACGGCTACGGCTTCCCGCGCCTGAAGGGCGGCCCCATGCACGCGGCTGACGCCCTCGGCCTCGCCGCCATCCTCGCCGAAGTCGAAGCCGCCCACGCCACCGGCGGCGCCGGCTCAGACCCCGCACCGCTCCTCGCCCAACTCACGGCCGAGGGGAAAACATTCGCAGACTGGCAGAAGGCCGGCGCTCCCAAGGGAGGGACCCAATGACCAACATTCTCGCTAGCTACACCCTCGACCGCTGGTTCACGCCTGAGGCGGGACTGGTGGACATTCCGAGCGCCATCGATGGGCGCGTGGTGGCGCGGGCTTCCACTCGCGGGCTCGATTTCGCGGCCATGGTGCGCCATGCCCGCGAGGTGGGCGGGCCCGCGCTGCGGCGCCTCACCTTCCATCAGCGTGCCGACATGCTGAAGGCGCTCGGCGCCCATCTTACCGCCCACAAGGAGGCGCTCTACGCGCTCGCGGCCGACACTGGCGCCACCAAGAGGGACAATTTCTTCGACATCGACGGCGGCATCGGCACCCTCTACGCCTACGCCTCGCGCGGGCGGCGGGAACTGCCGGGCGAGCGCTTCGTGGTGGAAGGCGCGCCGGAGGCCCTGTCGAAGAACGGCACCTTCATCGGCCTTCATGTGCTGACCCCGCTCCACGGCGTCGCGGTGCATGTGAACGCCTTCAACTTCCCCTGCTGGGGCATGCTGGAGAAACTGGCTCCGGCGATCCTCGCGGGCATGCCGGTCATCACCAAGCCGGCCACCGCCACGGCCTATGTGGCCGAGGCGGTGGTGAAGCTGATCGTCGAGGCGAACATCCTGCCCGCGGGCGCGCTGCAGTTCGTCGCCGGATCGGCGGGGGACCTGCTCGATCATCTCAACGGGCAGGATGTGCTCTCCTTCACCGGCTCGGCTGCGACCTCGCAGGCGCTGCGCGACCATCCGGCGGTCTCACGCAACGCGGTGCGCTTCATCGCCGAGCGGGATTCGCTCAATGCCGCCGTGCTCGGGCCGGACGCGGTGGAGGGCATGCCCGAGTTCGACCTCTTCATCGCCGAGGTGGTGCGCGAAATGACGGTGAAGGCGGGCCAGAAATGCACCGCCATCCGCCGCATCATCGTGCCGAAGGCGCAGGAAAACGCGGTGATCGCGGCACTCTCCGCCCGTCTCGCCGCCATCGCCGTGGGCGACCCGCGCCGCGACGACGTGCGCATGGGCCCGCTCGCCAGCCGCGCCCAGCGCACCGCCACGCAGCAGGCGGTGAAGGAGATCGCGGCCGAGGCGGAGATCGTGTTCGGCGATCCCGAGACTGTCGCGCCGGTGGGCGCGGATGCCGCCACCGGCGCCTTCATGGCACCGGTGCTGCTGCGCTGCCCCGAACCGCTCAAGGCCACGGCGCCCCACGCGGTGGAAGCGTTTGGCCCCGTCGCGACGGTGATGGGCTATGACACGCTCTCCGATGCGCTCGCGCTGGTGGCCAAGGGCGAGGGAAGCCTCGTCGCCTCCGTCTACACTTATGATCCTGCGGTGGCGGAGGAGCTGGTGTTCGGCATCGCCGCCCATCACGGTCGCCTCGTGCTGATCGACCGCGACTGCGCCAAGGAATCCACCGGCCACGGTTCGCCGCTGCCGGGCCTCGTCCATGGTGGTCCGGGCCGGGCCGGCGGCGGCGAGGAGATGGGCGGCCTGCGCGGCGTGTTCCATTACATGCAGCGCACCGCCATCGAGGGTTCGCCCGCCCGCCTCTCGGCCCTGACGCGCACCTGGCTTTCCGGCGCGCCGGCGCCGGTGACGGCGGAGCATCCGTTCAAGCGCAAGTTCGATGCCCTCAGCGTGGGCGACACGGTGGAAACGGCATCGCGCACCATCACGCTGGAGGACATCGAGCATTTCGCCCATTTCACCGGCGATACGTTCTATGCCCACATGAATGAGGAGGCGGCGAAGGCGAACCCCTTCTTCCCCGGCCGCGTGGCGCATGGCTACCTCATCCTGTCGTTCGCGGCCGGCCTGTTCGTCGATCCGGCGCCGGGGCCGCTGCTCGCCAATTACGGGCTCGATTCGCTGCGCTTCCTGAAGCCCGTCTCGCCGGGGGATGCCATCCGCGTGCGGCTGACGGTCAAGAACAAGCAGCCCGCCCGCAAGCCGGAATACGGCGAGGTGCGCTGGGATGCGGAAGTGTTCAACCAGGATGGCGACACCGTGGCCCGCTACGAGCTGCTGACCATGAGCAGCCGTATCTGATTTAGGGCGGCGCTACCCTTTGGCGCCGCCCGACCAAGCGAAATCTGCGGCAAGTTTGCAACAGTGTTGGCGGACCGTGCATCCCCGCTGCCTTCCGCTAGGTCGGCAGCCCATTCCGCCGTTACACATTCCCGTGAGGAATGGTACTCCTGTGGCGGGAGCGGCATATGGCTGGACGCAGGGGCATCAACGCATTCGCACGACACGTGGCCGAAAGGGCCGCGGGCCGGGTCGCGGCGCGTGTTGCCGGCTGGGCTGTCGCCTATGTGCTCGTCCTGCAGGCACTGCTCACCGGCTTCGCCCTCGGGTCGATGCCCATCGGCATGGACCCGGAGCTGTGCATCAGCGCGGCCGCCTCCGGCGCGAATTCAGATGGCGGACATGACGGCGCCCCGGCGCAGCATCGCCATTGCCAGGCCTGCCTTGCACGGGCGGATCTTCCCGCCCTTCCACCGCCGCCTCCGGTGCCACACGCCGCGCCGCTCACCGGCGCGCTCCGGCTTGATTTCGGCGCGCCGTCCAAGCCGCTTCCCGCCCATGTCCTGAGCGCCTTCCGGGCGCGCGCGCCGCCCGCGGCGGGCTGAAGTCGTCCGGTCTCGCCGCTGACGCGGTGTGGGCCGGGCGCGCTGTCCCACGGCCCGTCGCGTACTCCGCCTAATATCGGGGACGTCTCATTCGGTCAGCCCCCACGGCGGGCCGAATGACGTGCGCCGGCGCGGCCAATGCCTGCCGAACCAAGACCCGTCCGCTCTGCCGCGCCTCATCCCGCCGGCCTGCGAGCGCGAGGACACGCAAATGCCATCCCCCATTCTTTCCGCCGGGACCCTGTCCCGGCTGCGCGGCACTTTCGCGCGCAGCACCGCCCTGTTCGCGCCGTCCGCGCTCGCGCTGGTCCTGGTGCCTGCGTTCATCGCGCCCGCCATGGCGCAGACCGGCCCGCAGCCGTCCACCGAACTGCCGCCCGTGACCGTGCGGGCCACCGCACCGGCGGCGACGGCCTCGGGTGCCGGCGCCGATTCCAGCAACTTCTCCCCGGCGGACATTGCGCTCATCTCCGGCAGCGAGGCGCAGGCCGCGACGCTGTGGACCAGCGATTCGGGCTCGCTGCTCAGCCGCATCCCCGGGGGCGCGGCCTGGGGCGCGGGCGGGGTCTCCAGCCTGCCGGCGGTGAACGGCATGGGGGCGGATCGGGTCCAGGTCGCGGTCAATGGCATGCTGTTCGGCATCGCCTGCCCGAACCAGATGAATCCGCCCTTTTCCTTCGTCAATCCGGCGATGATCGCCAACGTGAAGGTCTATACCGCCACCGCACCGGTGAGCGTCGGCGGCGACTACACGGGCGCGCGGGTGAACGTGACGGTGGCGCCCCCGAAGTTCACCGAGGGCGAGCAGCTCACCGTCTCGGGCAGCGTCTCCGGCTACTATCGGAGTAACAACAACAGCTACGGCGTCGACGCCACGGCCACCGTCTCCAATGCCGACACCAGCGTGACCTATACCGGCGGCTGGGCCAAGGCGAGCGACTATGTGGCGGGCGACGGCACCACCATCAAGTCCACCCTGTATGAGACCCAGAACCACGCGCTGACCATCTCGAAGAAGGTCGCCGACCAGCTGTTCACGGTGGGCATCGGCGGCCAGTTCATTCCCTACGAGGGCTATCCCAACCAGTATATGGACCTCGTGGAGAACAAGAGCCTCAATGCCTTCGGCCGCTATCTCGGCGAGTTCGACTGGGGCCAGCTGGAAGGCAATGTCTTCGCCAACCAGATCCGCCACACCATGGGCTTCATCGCGCCGGACAAGACCGGCGACATGCCTATGGACACCAAGGCGACCGACATCGGCTATTCGCTGAAGGGCACGCTGGCGCTCTCCGCCCGCGATACGCTGCGGATCGGCAACGAGCTTTACTACAACAATCTCGATGACTGGTGGCCGCCTGTGGCGGGCTCCATGATGATGGGACCGGACACCTTCCAGAGCATCAACAACGGCCAGAAGCTGCGCGCCGGCATCTATGGCGAGTGGGAGCGGCGCATCGACGACCGCTGGACCGCCGTGCTGGGCGTGCGCAACGACGTGGTGTGGATGAACACCGGCGACGTCCATGGCTACAACGACATGATGTACGGCCTCGATGCCGCGCTCTTCAACGCCCAGAGCCACGCCCGCACCGACTTCAACGTCGATGCCTCGGCCATCCTGCGCTACGACGCAAACGCCGCCAGCACCTACGAGTTCGGCCTCGCCCGGAAGACCCGCTCGCCGAATTTCTACGAGCGCTATGCCTGGTCCACCAACGCCATGGCCATGGACATGATCGGCTGGTTCGGCGACGGCAACGGCTACGTGGGCAATCTGGACCTCAAGCCGGAGGCGGCCCACACCGCGAGCTTCACCGCCACCTGGCACGATCCGGTGCGCAATGCCTGGGAGCTGCGGGTCTCGCCGTACTACAGCTATGTGGTGAACTACATCGACGCCGATCGCTGCCTGCTGGCGGGCTGCCTCGCCAGCCAGCCCAACAATGCCTACGTCACCAACAATTTCGTCTTCCTGCAGTTCGCCAACCACGACGCGTGGCTCTATGGCGTGAACATCGACGGCAAGATGGAGCTGTGGAACGACCTCGCCTGGGGGCAGGGCGTATTCCGCGGCAACCTGAACTTCGTGCAGGGCCAGCGCACCGACGGCGTGAACCTATACCACATGATGCCGCTGAACGGTGTCATTGCGGTGGACCACAAGCTCGGCAGCTGGACCAACAGCCTCGAGCTGCAGATGGTGGCGGCCAAGGTGCTGGTGAGCCAGGTGCGGAACGAGCTGGAGACCTCGGCCTACGCGCTGCTCAACTTCCGCACCAGCTACGAGTGGCAGCAGTTCCGCTTCGACTTCGGGGTCGAGAACATCCTGGACACCAACTACAACCTGCCCCTCGGCGGCGCGAACCTCGTGAACTACCAGGTCTCGTCGATGATGGGGACGTCTGCGGCATGGGGCTTCCCGGTCGCCGGCATGGGCCGCTCGTTCAACACGCGCGTGACCTACACGTTCTGAGAAAACGGGGGCGCCGCGCGGCGGTGTCCCCGAGCCCTCCCATCCCGCGGGCCTTGCTTCCGCCAGCCGGTTCGGCTAAGAGCGGCATCCCGTACTCGTGAGCGAAGAGCAGAGCGCCCCCGTGTCGTCCCGCACGACCAAGACCGCCGCCTCTCAGCCCCGGACCATCAAGGTTCCGGGCAACGCTCTTATTCTGCGCGCGCTTCTTCTCCTTAGCCGCCCCTGAGGGCCGGCCGGGCTCGCGCCTGGGCACTCAGGGGACACGCCGCCGCCGGGCTTGAAGACCCGGCGCCCGTTTCGGCTTATGATCCGGACAACATATCCCCGCCAGACGGGCCGCGCCGGACGCGAGAAGGACCATGCTCATGACTGCCAATGCCACCGCCGGCGCCAACGACCGCGTCGTGATCTTCGACACCACCCTGCGCGACGGCGAGCAGTGCCCCGGCGCCTCCATGACCTTCGAGGAGAAGCTGGAGGTCGCTGCTCTGCTCGACGAGATGGGCGTGGACGTCATCGAGGCAGGCTTCCCCATCGCCTCCATCGGCGATTTCGAGAGCGTGGCGGAGATTGCCCGCCGGGCCAAGAATGCGACCATCGCCGGTCTCGCCCGCGCCATCCCCGGCGACATCGCCCGCTGCGGCGAGGCCGTGCGCCATGCCCGCCGCGGCCGCATCCACACCTTCGTCTCCACCTCGCCGATCCATCTGGAGCACCAGATGCGCAAGTCGCAGGAGGAGGTGCTCGAGATCATCGCCGCCACCGTCACCCAGGCCCGCAACCTGGTGGAGGATGTGGAGTGGTCGGCCATGGACGCCACCCGCACCCCGCTGGACTATCTCGCCCGCTGCGTGGAGATGGCCATCAAGTGCGGCGCCACCACCATCAATTTGCCCGACACGGTCGGCTACGCCACGCCCGACGAATACCGCACCATGTTCCGCACCATGCGCGAGAAGGTGCCGAATGCGGACAAGGCGATCTTCTCCGTCCACTGCCACAACGACCTCGGCCTCGCGGTGGCCAATTCACTGGCGGGCCTCGAAGGCGGCGCGCGGCAGATCGAATGCACCATCAACGGCATCGGCGAGCGCGCGGGCAATGCGGCGCTGGAAGAAGTGGTGATGGCGCTGTCGGTGCGGCGTGACGTGCTGCCCTACCAGACGAGCGTGAATACCCACGCGCTCACCCGCGCGTCCAAGCTGGTATCGGCGGTAACCTCCTTCCCGGTGCAGTACAACAAGGCCATCGTCGGCCGGAACGCCTTCGCCCACGAGAGCGGCATCCATCAGGACGGGATGCTGAAGAACAACCAGACCTACGAGATCATGACCCCCGAGAGCGTGGGCGTCACCAAGACCTCGCTGGTCATGGGCAAGCACTCCGGCCGCGCCGCCTTCCGCGACAAGCTGAAGACGCTCGGCTACGAGCTGGGCGAGAACGCGCTGAACGACGCGTTCGCCCGCTTCAAGGATCTCGCCGACCGCAAGAAGGTGGTCTACGACGAGGATATCGAGGCGCTGGTGGACCAGGAGATCGCCCTCTCCCACGACCGCATCAAGCTGCTGTCCCTGTCGGTCATCGCCGGCACCCACGGGCCGCAGCGCGCCACCATGCGCCTCTCCGTGGACGGCGAGGTGAAGACCGAGGAAGCCGAGGGCAACGGCCCGGTGGATGCCACCTTCAACGCCATCAAGGCGCTGGTGCCGCACCAGGCCAAGCTCGACCTCTATCAGGTGCACGCGGTCACCGAAGGCACGGATGCGCAGGCCGAAGTGTCGGTG
>JAEWBL010000536.1 GCA_023391175.1 Pseudomonadota bacterium | reverse complement strand
GTATTGGGCCAGCGGGCGAGCAGTGCCTGCAGCACGCGCGCGGTGGTGGACTTGCCCACCGCCACCGAGCCGGCGACACCGATGATGTAGGGCATCTTCTCCTCGCCGGCCGTCTCTCCCTCGCGATGGTCGAGGAAGTGGGTCATGGCGCGGTAGAGCTTCTGCGTCGCCGCCACATAGAGCGAGAGCAGGCGGGACAGCGGGAGGTAGATCTCCTCCACCTCCTTCATGGAGAGACGGACGCCGAGGCCTTCCAGCCGCGCGATCTCGTCCGGCCGCAGCGTCATGGGGGTGTCGCGGCGCAGCTTCGCCCACTCCTCGCGGGAGAAGGAGCGATACGGGGAGAGGCCTGGATCGAGGGGCCGGTCCATGGTCGCGATGTCTCTGTCAGGCCTGAGGACGGGCGGCTTTTTCGGCGAGACCGGACTGGGCGGTCCTCCGCGCAAGCTCGGCGTGGATGTCGGCGAGGGTGATCCCGCGCGCCTTGAGCACCACCATGAGGTGATAGAGGAGATCGCTCGCCTCCCCCACCAGATCCTTGTCGCTGCCCGAAACGGCGGCGATCACCGTCTCCACCGCCTCCTCGCCCAGCTTCTGGGCGCATTTGCCGACGCCCTTGTCGAGCAGGGTGCGGGTGTAGGACGAGACCGCGTCCGCAGAGGCCCGCGCCGCGACGATGGCTTCGAGGTCGGCGAGGGTGAAGCTGTCGCTCATCGGGTCGGCCCCACAGGAAGGGTCAGGAACGGAGGCACTGAAGCATTTTCAGCGACATGGGGTGCGGTTCGCATCAAGAAAATGCGAAAAACGGGTTAACCGGAAGCGCTGCTTTAGCAGTGCCCCCGGCGAAGCTCAGTCGAGCCGTACCGGAAGACCGGCCTCGGCCAGCCGGTCTTTGGCCTCGCGCACCGTGAAGGTGCCGAAGTGGAAAATGGAGGCCGCGAGCACCGCCGAGGCGCCGCCGTCGCGGATGCCCTCCACCAGGTGGTCGAGGATCCCGACGCCACCGGAGGCGATGACCGGCACGTGAACCGCATCCGCCACCGCGCGGGTCAGCGCGCAGTCGAAGCCCTGCCCGGTGCCGTCGCGATCCATGGAGGTGAGCAGGATTTCCCCCGCGCCGAGGTCCACCACCTCGCGGGCATACTGGATGGCGTCGAGGCCGGTGGGGTTGCGCCCGCCGTGGGTGAAGATCTCCCAGCGGTTCGCCTCGCCCGGCAGCGACACCTTCTTGGCGTCGATGGCGACGACGATGCACTGCTCGCCGAACTTCTCCGCCGCCTCGCCCACGAAGGCACGGCGGTTCACGGCGGCGGTGTTGATGGAGACCTTGTCGGCCCCCGCATGCAGCAGGGTGCGCACGTCGTCCACCGTACGCACGCCGCCGCCCACGGTGAGGGGCATGAAGCACTGCTCGGCGGTGCGGCGCACCACGTCGAGGATGGTGCCGCGATTCTCGTGGCTGGCGGTGATGTCGAGGAAGGTGAGTTCGTCGGCCCCGGCGGCGTCATAGGCGCGCGCGGCCTCCACCGGGTCCCCGGCGTCGCGCAGGTCCACGAACTGGACGCCCTTCACCACGCGGCCGTCCTTCACGTCTAGACAGGGGATGACGCGGACCTTCAGCATGGCGCACCTATCGTCCGGCCACCAGCGCGAGGGCCTCGCGCGGGTCCAGCCGGCCGTCATAGAGGGCCCGGCCAGTGATGGCGCCTTCGAGCTTTTTCGCGGCCGGGGCGAGCAATCCCTCGATGTCGGCGAGGGAGGCGAGGCCGCCGGAGGCGATCACCGGCAGCGAGATGGCCTCGGCCAGCGCGATGGTGGCTTCGAGGTTCAGTCCCTTCAGCAGGCCGTCGCGGGCGATGTCCGTGTAGATGATGGCGGCGACGCCGGCATCCTCGAAGCGCCGGGCGATGTCCACGGCGGCAAGCTCGGACGTCTCCGCCCAGCCTTCCACGGCGACATGCCCGTCGCGGGCATCGAGGCCCACCACGATGCGGCCGGGATGGGCTTTGGCCGCGGCCTTCACGAAGTCCGGGTCGCGCACCGCGGCGGTGCCGAGGATGACGCGGGTGACGCCCTTCTCCAGCCAGCCTTCCACCGTGCGCATGTCGCGGATGCCGCCGCCGAGCTGCACCGGGATCGAAACCGTCTCCAGGATGCGGTCCACGGCGGCCGCGTTCACCGGCTTGCCGGCGAAGGCGCCATCGAGGTCAACGAGGTGGAGATAGCGGAAGCCGAGGGTCTCGAATTCCTCCGCCTGGGCGGCGGGGTCGCGATTGAACACGGTGGCCCGCGCCATGTCGCCCTGTTCGAGGCGCACGGCGAGGCCGTCCTTGAGGTCGATGGCCGGAAAGAGGATCACGGATGCCACTTCAGGAAATTGGCGAGGAGCGCGAGGCCGAGGGTCTGGCTCTTCTCGGGATGGAACTGAGTGCCGGCCACATTATCCCGCGCCACCGCGGCGGTGATGGTGCCGCCGTAGTCGGTGGTGGCGAGAAGGTCGATGCCGTCCGCCGGCTTGAGGTGGTAGGAGTGGACGAAATAGGCATGAAGGCCGGATGCGCCGGTGGGAATTCCGGCGAGCAGCGGGTGCTCGCGCGCTACTTCCAGCGTGTTCCAGCCCATGTGCGGAATCTTGAGGGTCGGATCGTTGGGGGTGATGCGATCCACCTCGCCACGGATCCAGCCGAGGCCCTCGGTCACGCCGTGCTCCAGCCCGCGCTCGGCGAGGAGTTGCAGGCCGACGCAGATGCCGAGGAAGGGGCGCCCCCTGCCCTTCACCGCCTCGGTCATCGCCTCCACCATCCCGGGAACGGCATCGAGTCCGGCGCGGCAGTCGGCGAAGGCACCGACGCCCGGCAGCACCACGCGGTCGGCGGTGCGCACTACATCCGGATCGCTGGTGACGATGACGCTCTGGCCGGCCTCATGCGCAAGGCTCTGCGCCGCGCGCTCCATGGCCTTGGCGGCGGAATGCAGGTTGCCGGAATTGTAGTCGATGATGGCGACGGTCACGCCTCAGGCTCCCGGAAAGGCGCCGATGACGCCGGATGAACCGCCCGGAGCCGGGAAGGACGGGCGGATGGCAGGAAGGGCGGAGGCGGCACGCGCCGCCGGGAACAGCCCGTCCCATTCCGCGAAGAAGCGATGTTCCGCCTCATCCCGGTCGGCGGCGACCACAACGGCGGCCTCTTCATAACCGAGCCGCTCCAGCTTGCGCTGCCGCAGGCGCGGCAATTCCAGCGCCAGCAGCACATGGAAGCCAATCATGACC
>JAEWBL010000534.1 GCA_023391175.1 Pseudomonadota bacterium | reverse complement strand
GGTGCTCGAAAAGTAGACCCATGAGAGCGGCTGGGGCGTGGCGAAGTTCGATGCGTAGCCCACGACGATCAGGTCTCCGGGCCGCAGATCGGCGCGCGTGCCGTGGAAATACGCCTGCGAAAAAACCGTCGCCGATCCGGACATGGTTTCCCCTTCCCGACAGAATGACGATGGGCGATGAAGCCGGCCGACAGCGCCCCGCAAGGTCGGCAAAACGTCACGCCGGCCGCCATCGCCGTGCGACAATCGCCGGATGGCGACCGCACAGTGCGGGCGAACGCACGGGGATGGCGCCTTGTTCCGCGCCTCCGGCTCGCCGCGCCCTTTATGAGGAACTGTTCGGGAGCAAGCGTCACCATCGCGGATGGCGGTCTTTTGGGACCCCTTATCGGGGCGTCTCCTGGGCGGCCTGTTCGGCGAACATGGCGTGGATTTGCGCCACCACCGCGGCGCCTTCGCCCACGGCCGCCGCGACGCGCTTGACGGAACCCGCCCGCACGTCGCCGATGGCGAACACGCCGGGGGTGCTGGTCTCCAGCGCGCGGCGCCCGGCGCCCGTGGTGATGAAGCCCTTCCCGTCCGTCTCGACGCAGGATGCTGCCCAGTCGGCGTTGGGGTCGGCACCGATGAACAGGAACATGTGGCGAAGCGCCCGCCGGTGCAGGCTGCCGTCGCGCCGGTCGCGGAAGGTGGCGGCGGTGAGCCCCGTGGTGCGGTCTCCCTCCAGGCTCGCGACCTCGCTGCCCACGTGCAGCTCCACGTTGGGCAGCGCGTCGATGCGGTCGATGAGGTAGCGCGACATGGTGTCGGCGAGCGGCCGTCGCACCACCACGTGCAGCTTTTTCACGTGGGGCGCGAGATAGACGATGGCCTGCCCGGCGGAATTGCCGCCGCCGACGAGGGCCACCTCCTCCCCGCCGCACAGGCGCGCCTCCACCGCCGACACCCAGTAGGAGATGCCGGCGCCCTCGAACGCGGCGAGGCCGGGAACGTCGGGGCGGCGATACCGGGCGCCCGATGCGATCACCACCGATCGCGCCTGGATGCGGCGGTCCCCGGCGCAGGCCAGCGTCAGCGTGCCGCCCTCGCAGTCCAGTCGTTCCACCGCCACCGGGATGGCGATCTCGGCACCGAACTTCAGGGCCTGGTTGAAGGCGCGCCCGGCCAGCGCCTGGCCGGAGATGCCGGTGGGAAAGCCGAGATAGTTCTCGATCCGGGCGGAGGCGCCCGCCTGGCCGCCCGTTGCGTGCGCATCGAGAACGACGACGGACAGGCCTTCCGACGCGCCGTAGACCGCCGCCGCGAGGCCTGCGGGGCCGGCGCCGACGATGGCGACATCGTAGAGCTTTTCGGGGTCGAGCTCAGGAACGAGGCCGAGGCAGGCGGCCATCTCCTCGACGGTGGGCCGCTTCAGGATCGGCCCGGCGGGGCAGACCACCAGCGGCAGGTCCTCCGGCTGCACGCCCGTGCGGGCGACGAGAGCCCGTCCTTCCTCGTCGCTCCGGACATCCAGGACGAGGTTCGGCAGGCCGGCGCGGTTGAGGAAGACCTGCAGGTCCCGGATCTCCGGGCTGTCCGGCACGCCGATCAGGATGGTGCCCGCGCCCCCTTCGGCGATGAGATTCACGCGGCGCAGGATCAGGGCGCGCATGATGATCTCGCCCAGCTCCGCCGAGCCGATGACGAGCGCGCGCAGATGGGCGGCGTCGAAGGGAAGGGCGGTGCAGCCCTCGGCGCCGGCCCGGCCTCCGGCGATGGCGGGGCGGCCGTCGAGCTGGCTCACCTCGCCGGAGAACTGGCCCGCGTGATGGACGGTCACGGCCGCCTCGCCGGACAGACCGTCGCGCCGGACCACCTCGATGCTCCCCGCGATCACCAGCCAGGCCGGCGCACCGACGGCGCCGATCTCGTAGAGGCTTTCACCGGGCGCAAAGCGCTGCTCCGGTCCGCCCGCAAACCGCCGGGCGACGGCGATCTGCGGCGCGCTGAACGCGGGATACATCTGGGGCTCGCGCGCGTTGGGCATCGTCACGATGTGCTCCTGTCCGGCGTTGTTGCTGCTCCGCTGCCGCTCGGCCGCGGCTGCCGGAGGCTCCCGGGCGGCCGCCGGTGATGGCGCGGGCCTTCCTTCCTTATCGCCGGGCCGGCCGCCCGCGTCAGCTATACTCAGGTTTGCGCGTCCGGTTCCGTCTCGGCGGCCTCATCGAGGGCCTTCAGGCTGAAATGGAAGATGCTTCCCTCTCCCAGGGTCGAGCGGGCCCGCAGCACCCCACCGTGCGCCTCGATGATCGAGCGGCAGATGGACAGCCCGATGCCCATGCCGGCGTGCTTGGTGGTGAAGAAGGGCTCGAAAATGCGGGCGAGCACGTCTTCGCCCATGCCGCTCCCGGTGTCGGCGATGCTCAGGCGCACCTCACCCTCTTCCCGCACGGTCTCGATGGTCAGGCGCCGCCGGCCGGGGGCGACCGCCTCCATGGCGTGAATGGCGTTGGTGATGAGGTTGAACACCACCTGCTGCAGCTGGACCGGATCCGCCTTCACCGCGCGCCGGTCCACCGCGAGCAGATCGACGAGTTCGACGCCGTTGGCCTGAAGGTCCTTCACCACCAGCCGCAGCACGTCCTCGGTGAGGTCCTCCAGGCGGATCGGCTCCAGCACCGGCGCGGTGCGCTTGGCGAGCGCGCGCAGATGGGCGGCGTCGAAGGGAAGGGCGGTGCAGCCC
>JAEWBL010000525.1 GCA_023391175.1 Pseudomonadota bacterium | reverse complement strand
TCCGGCCGCGGGGACAAGGACGTCCCCCAGGTGGCGGAGATACTCGGGACTCGTCTGGGGGCGTGACCATGAAGAGCATCTGGGGGAAAGTCGTCTCGTCCGCGATCGCCGGCGCGGCGCTCGTTGTCAGCCTCGGCGCCGTGCAGGCGGCCGACCTCGAGCTGACGCCGGGCAAGATCTATACGGACGCGGCCGGCGCCTACGTGTCGGTGGCGGTGAAGAACACCGGCACGGCCACGGTGGCCGAGGTCAAGGTCAACTGCGAGTTCTTCGCCGGCAAGCGCTCCCTCGGCAAGTCGTCCACGACGCTGTTCTCCATCGTCGGCGGCGTCACCGGGACCGATCAGGTGCGCTTCCTCGGCGGCACCAGCGCCACCAGCGCCACCTGCACCCTCGCCGGGCAGAAATAGAGCGCGTCCCCTCTCATCCAGGCAGGCTTATGACCACCCGCATCTCCGACCGCTTCGCCGCCCTCAAGGAAGAGGGGCGGCCGGGCCTCGTCACCTTCGTCACTGCCGGCGACCCGGACGGCGATACCTCGCTCGCCATCCTCAAGGCGCTGCCGGGCGCGGGGGCCGACGTGATCGAGCTGGGCGTGCCCTTTACCGATCCCATGGCCGACGGTCCGGCCATCCAGGCGGCGGGGCTGCGCGCGCTCAAGGGCGGGCAGACGCTGGCCAAGACGCTGGAGATGGTCCGCGTCTTCCGCGGCGAGGACCAGACCACGCCGGTCGTGCTCATGGGCTACTTCAACCCCATCTACGTCTATGGCGTGGAGCGCTTCCTCGTCGACGCCAAGGTCGCAGGGGTGGACGGCCTGATCGTGGTCGACCTGCCGCCGGAGGAGGACGACGAACTCTGCATCCCGGCGCTCAATGCCGGGCTGGACTTCATCCGCCTCGCCACCCCGACCACCGACGACAAGCGCCTGCCCACCGTGCTCGCGAATACGGCGGGCTTCGTCTACTACGTCTCCATCACCGGCATCACCGGCGCGGCGACGCCGGACGCGAATGCCGTGGCCACCGCGGTCGCGCGCATCAAGAGCCATACCGCGCTGCCGGTGGCTGTCGGCTTCGGCGTGAAGACCCCCGAGCAGGCGGCGGCTATCGCCGCGGGTGCCGACGCCGTGGTGGTGGGCTCGGCCCTCGTGGAAGTGGTGCGCCGCACCCTCGACGAGGAGGGCAAGGCCACGTCCAACACCGTGATTGGCGTGGAAGCCCTCGTGAGCGAGCTCGCCGAGGCGGTGCGCGGCGTGCGGCGCTGAGCCGGCTTCGCCCCGACGTCAGCAAGGTGGTATGATCGGCAGGAACAGCGGCGACCGCCGTACTTTCGCCGTGTCAGACTTGCCATAAGGGCGGAGGGGGGACTATGTGCGCTGCAGCGCGGCGCCGCGCCCCTCCGTACCGGAGATGATCCCGTGAACTGGATTTCCAACGTCGTCCGCCCGAAGATCCGCGACTTCCTGGCGCGGCGCGAGGTGCCCGAGAACCTCTGGGTGAAATGCCCCGAGACAGGGCAGATGGTGTTTCACAAGGATCTGGAAGCGAACCTCTACGTCATTCCCGCGTCCGGCTACCACATGCGCATGGATGCGGTGACGCGGCTGAAGAACACCTTCGACGACGGCGCCTACGAGGAAGTCACCCTTCCCGAGGTGGCGATCGACCCGCTCAAGTTCCGCGACGAGCGCCGCTATGTGGACCGCCTGAAGGACGCCCGCACAAAGACCGGTTACCAGGACGCGGTGAAGGTGGCGACCGGCATGCTCACCGAGCTGCCCGTGACCATCGCCGTGCAGGATTTCGGCTTCATGGGCGGTTCGCTCGGCATGGCCGCCGGCGAGGCGGTGGTGAAGGGGCTGGAGACCGCCGCCGAGCGCGGCACGCCCTTCATCATGTTCGCGGCCTCCGGCGGCGCGCGCATGCAGGAGGGCATCCTCTCCCTCATGCAGATGCCGCGCACCACGGCCGCCATCCAGGAACTGCGTGAGACGAAGAAGCCCTACATCGTCGTGCTCACCAACCCCACCACGGGTGGCGTGACCGCCTCCTACGCCATGCTGGGCGACATCCAGATCGCCGAGCCCGGCGCGCTCATCGGCTTCGCCGGCCCACGCGTCATCGAGCAGACCATCCGCGAGAAGCTGCCGGATGGCTTCCAGCGCGCCGAATATCTGCGCGACCACGGCATGCTCGACATGGTGGTGCACCGCCACGAGATGCGCGACACCCTCGGCCGCCTGTGCCGGATGCTGACCAAGGCGCCGGCGCTGCCGCCCAAGGGCCGGCTGCCGCGCCCGCAGGCAGCGTAAGGGAGGCCTGATCGCGGGCCCCAAGGGGCCCCGGCTCGACGCACCATGGCACTGCCCCTGCCCGCCCGCGCCACGGACGAGATTCTCTCCCGCCTCGCCGCGCTTCACCCGAAGAAGATCGACCTGTCCCTCGCCCGGATGGAGCGTCTGCTGGAGGCGCTCGGCCATCCCGAGCGGCGCCTGCCGAAGGTGATCCACGTCGCCGGGACCAACGGCAAGGGCTCAACCATCGCCTTCATGCGGGGGATGCTGGAGGCGGCCGGGCAGAGCGTCCATGTCTATACCTCGCCCCATCTGGTGCGGTTCAACGAGCGCATCCGCCTCGGCGCTCCGGGCGGCGGGCGGCTCGTCTCCGACGCAGCGCTGGCCGACGCCCTCGACCGGGCCGAGATGGCCAATGACGGCGCGCCCATCACCTTGTTCGAGATCACCACCGCGGCGGGTTTCCTGCTGTTTGCGGAGCACCCGGCGGACGTGCTGCTGCTGGAGGTGGGCCTCGGCGGCCGGCTCGACGCCACCAACGTGGTCGAGAAGCCGCTGGCGAGCGTCATCACCCCGGTCTCCATCGACCATGTGGACTTCCTCGGCACCTCTGTGGAGGCCATCGCGGGGGAGAAGGCGGGCATCATCAAGCCGCGCTGCCCCGTCGTGATCGGTGCCCAGTCGCCGGAGGCGCTGGCGGTGATCGAGCGGGCGGCGGCGAAGAAGCTCGCGCCTCTGTTCGTGCGCGGGCAGCAGTGGAACGTGCAGGAGGAAAGCGGCCGGCTCGTCTATGCGGACGAGGACGGCCTCCTCGACCTGCCGCGCCCGCGCCTCGTCGGGCCGCACCAGATCGACAATGCGGGCCTCGCCGTCGCTGCGCTGCGCGCGGTGAAGCTGCCTGCGGCTCATGAGGCGGGAATCCTGCGGGCCGACTGGCCTGCGAGACTCCAGCGCCTTCCGCCCGGCCCGCTGTCCGCCCGGGCACCGGCGGGTGTGGAGCTTTGGCTCGACGGCGGACACAACGCCGCCGGCGGCGCCGCCCTCGCCCATGCCCTGTGCGAGCTGGAGGAGCGTTATTCGCGTCCCCTCGTGCTGATCCTCGGCATGCTCGGCACCAAGGATGTCACCGGCTTTCTCCAGCCCTTCGCCGGGCTCGTGCGTGAGGCCATTGCGGTGCCGGTGCCCGGCGAGCATGCGGGCCTGAAGCCGGAGGACGTGGCAGCCGCCGCCGTCGGCCTCGGCATGAAGGCGAGCGTGGCGCGGGACGTGGGCAGCGCCCTCGACGGCATCGCCCGCGAGGCGGTGGTGCCGCCGCCGCGCGTGCTCATCGCAGGCTCGCTCTATCTGGCCGGCGCCGTGCTCGCCGCCAACGGGACCGCGCTGGGCTGACGCCCTTCGCGCCGGTCACACCGCCGCGAAGATCGACGCCCCGTTCTCCGCCTCGCCCACGGCGGCGCGGAAGGGGGCGAACAGCTCGCGCCCCACGCCCACATGGCTGGCAGAGAGGTCTGCGTTGGCGCTGGGCCGGGCCGCCCATTCGCCGGGCGGAACCAGCACTTCCAGCCGCCCCGCCACCGCATCGACCCGGATCATGTCGCCGTCGCGGATGCGGGCGATGGCGCCGCCGTC
>JAEWBL010000393.1 GCA_023391175.1 Pseudomonadota bacterium | reverse complement strand
CACGGGCCCGTCGGCGCCATGGCGGGACGGCGGTCCTCCCTGCACCACCGCCGGAAGAGCGCCTCGTCGGCTCCTTATAGCGTCGCGGCTTCCGCGTCACACCTAATCTTGCGTTCATTTTTGAGGGATGGCGCCATTTTCTGACCCGCCGCGCCGCTACCGGAGGGGCAGACGGCGCAGCGGCAGACGGAGGGGCAGGCAAGCGGCGGTGTCGCCTGCATTCCAGTTTGCCGTCGCATTTCCACGAGAGCGGGGCGGCGGGCGGGCGCATTGTCGCGGTCGAACAGGGGACACCCTTGGATACCCATCAGGGAAACCGATGCGCCGCTTCTCCCTTCCCACCCTCCTCGCCGAGGCGCTGAACGCCCATCAGGGCTGGAGCCGCCAATGGCGCAACCCGACGCCCAAGCCCGCCTACGACGCCCTCATCATCGGCGGCGGCAGCCATGGGCTTGGTGCCGCCTATTACCTCGCGAAGGAGCACGGGCTCCGCAACATCGCGGTGCTGGAGAAGGGCTGGATCGGCGGCGGCAATTCCGGCCGCAACACCACCATCATCCGCTCCAACTACCTCTATGACGAAAGCGCCGCCCTCTACGAGCACGCGGTGAAGCTATGGGAAGGGCTCTCCCAGGAGCTGAACTACAACGTCATGTTCTCCCAGCGCGGCGTGCTGATGCTGGCCCACAACCAGCACGACGTGCAGAGCTTCAAGCGCCACGTCTATGCGAACCGCCTCAACGGCATCGACAATGAGTGGCTGACGCGGGAAGAGGCGAAGGACTTCTGCCCGCCGCTGAACATCTCTCCGGACATCCGCTATCCCGTGCTGGGTGCCGCCCTCCAGCGGCGCGGCGGCACGGCGCGGCATGATGCGGTGGTGTGGGGCTATGCCCGCGGTGCCGATGCGCTCGGTGTCGACATCATCCAGAATTGCGAGGTCACCGCCATCAACCGGGGGCCGGATGGCGCCGTGACGGGCGTCGAGACCACGCGCGGGCCGATCGGGGCGAAGAAGATCGGCGTCTCGGCGGCGGGGCATACCTCCATGGTCATGGCCATGGCCGGGGTGCGGATGCCGCTGGAAAGCTTTCCGCTGCAGGCGCTGGTCTCCGAGCCGGTGAAGCCGTGCTTCCCCTGCGTGCTCATGTCGAACGCGGTCCACGCCTACATCTCCCAGTCCGACAAGGGCGAACTCGTCATCGGCGCGGGCACGGACCAGTACGTCTCCTACAGCCAGCAGGGCGGCCTCCACATCACCACCCATACGCTGGATGCCATCTGCGAGCTGTTTCCCGAATTCACGCGCATGAAGATGCTGCGCAACTGGGGCGGCATCGTCGATGTGACGCCGGACCGCTCGCCCATCATCGGCAAGACGCCGGTGAAGGGGCTTTATGTGAACTGCGGCTGGGGCACCGGCGGCTTCAAGGCGACGCCGGGCTCGGCCCATGTGTTCGCCCACACCATCGCCCGCGACGAGCCCCACCCCGTCAACGCCCCCTTCACCCTCGACCGCTTCCGCACCGGCCGCCTCATCGATGAGGCGGCGGCGGCGGCGGTGGCGCACTGAGATAGGCCCATGCTGCTCGTTCCCTGTCCCTATTGCGGGCCGCGCCCCGAGGTGGAATTCCGCTGCGGCGGCGAGGCGCACATCGCCCGCCCGGCTGATCCCGACGCCCTCGATGACGCCGCCTGGGCCGAATATCTCTTCCTGCGCAAGAGCCCGAAGGGCGTCCACGCCGAGCGCTGGCTGCACGCACACGGCTGCGGCCGCTGGTTCAATGCGCTGCGCAATACGGTGAGCGATGCCTTCATCACCACCTACGAGATGGGCCAGCGGCGTCCCGACATCGGGGGGGGCCGCTGATGGCGCAGGAATTCCGCCTTCCCGGCCGCGGCCGCATCGACCGCACGAAGCCCGTCGCCTTCACCTTCAACGGCCGCGCCGTCGAGGGCTACGAGGGCGACACCCTCGCCTCGGCGCTCCTCGCCAACGGCATCAAGCTGATGGGCCGTTCCTACAAGTATCACCGTCCGCGCGGCGTGCTGACCCATGGGGCGGACGAGCCCAACGCGCTCTTCCGCGTGGATCGCGGCCCCGGCCGCGCCGATCCCAACAACCGCGCCACGGTGGTGGAGGCGGTGGCGGGCCTGAAGGTCTCCTCGCAGAACCACTGGCCGTCGCTGGAGCACGACATCGGGCAGGTGAACGATCTCGTCGCCCCGGTGCTGACGGCCGGCTTCTACTACAAGACCTTCATGTGGCCGCGCTCCTTCTGGGACAAGCTCTATGAGCCGGCCATCCGCGCCGCCGCCGGCCTCGGCGTGGCGCCGGAGGCGCCGGATGCGGACCGCTATGTCCATCGCAATACCCATTGCGACGTGCTGGTGGTGGGTGCCGGCCCGGCGGGCCTCGCGGCGGCGCTGGCGGCGTCCGAGGCGGGCAAGCGGGTGATCCTCGCCGACGAGCAGGCGGAGATGGGCGGCAGCCTTCTGGCGGATGTCACCTCCACCCTCGATGGCAAGAGCGCGTCGGCCTTCGTGGCGGATGCCTTGAAGACGCTGGCCGCGCGGGCAAATGTGACGCTGCTCCCGCGCACCACGGCCTTCGGCTATTACAACCACAACCACGTGGTCCTCACCGAGCGCATGACG
>JAEWBL010000392.1 GCA_023391175.1 Pseudomonadota bacterium | reverse complement strand
ACCCTGGGGAATCACCGGGACCGCCCTTCACGGATGGTGAACGAGCGATAAATCTCGGCGATCCCGCCGTGCCGGGCCTTGCGCCATTCACAGGCTTCCCTTGCCGGGGCCGCGCTTGGGGGATATGCCTCCCGCCTGCCATGCAAGATGCTTCCGCCTTCACGCTCTCCGGCCGAGACCTCATCGGCATCGAAGGGCTTTCCGCCGGCGAGATCACGGGTCTGCTCGACCTCGCCGAGGAGTTCGTCGAACTCAACCGGCAGATCGAGAAGAAGCGCACGACGCTGCGCGGACGCACCCAGATCAACCTGTTCTTCGAGGCCTCAACCCGCACCCAGTCGTCTTTCGAGATCGCGGGCAAGCGGCTCGGAGCCGACGTGATGAACATGTCGGTCGCCTCGTCCTCGGTGAAGAAGGGCGAGACGCTGATCGACACCGCGATCACGCTTAACGCCATGCACCCGGACATCCTCGTCGTCCGGCATCACGCCTCCGGCGCGGTGGCGCTCTTGGCGCGCAAGGTGGACTGCTGCGTGGTGAATGCTGGCGACGGCGCCCACGAGCACCCGACCCAGGCGCTGCTCGACGCCCTCACCATCCGCCGCAACAAGGGGCGCATCCAGGGCCTCACGGTCGCCATCTGCGGGGACGTGCTGCATTCGCGCGTGGCACGCTCCAACATCGCACTGCTCAACACCATGGGCGCCAAGGTGCGCGTGGTGGCACCCTCCACGCTCCTGCCCTCGGGCGTGGAGAGCCTCGGCGTCGAGGTGTTCCGCACCATGGAGGCGGGACTGGAGGGAGCGGACATCGTGATGATGCTGCGCCTGCAGCGTGAGCGCATGGCCGGCTCCTTCATTCCCTCGGTGAAGGAGTATTTCCACTATTTCGGCCTCGACGAGGCCAAGCTGCGCTACGCCGCGCCCGACGCGCTGGTGATGCACCCCGGCCCCATGAACCGCGGCGTGGAGATCGACTCGTCCATCGCCGACGGGGCGCAGTCCCTCATTCGAGAGCAGGTGGAGATGGGCGTGGCCGTGCGCATGGCGGTGCTCGATTCCCTCGCGCGGAAGCTTCCCAATGCGTAACGGCCGCTCCCATTCCAACGAAACCCGGCCGCTGCTGCTCGCCAATGCGCGGGTCATCGACCCCTCCCGCGGCGCGGACTTTCATGGCGACGTCTTCCTCGCCGACGGCGTGGTGAAAGACGCTGGATTCGGCATCGCCGCCGCCGGCATTCCCGACGGCGCGGAGGTGGTGGACTGCGCCGGGGCGGTGGTCGCCCCCGGCCTCGTGGACATGCGCGCCTTCGTGGGCGAGCCCGGCGCCGAGCATCGCGAGACGCTGGCATCGGCGAGCCACGCGGCGGCGGCGGGCGGGGTCACCACCATCATCTGCCAGCCGGACACCGACCCGGCAGTGGATGATCCGGCCATCGTGGACTTCATCCTGCGCCGGGCGCGGGACACGGCGGTGGTGCGGGTGCATCCCATGGCCGCCATCACCAAGGGCCTCGAAGGCGCCGAGATGACGGAGATCGGCCTGCTCCAGGCCGCCGGCGCCGTCGCCTTCACCGATGGCCACAAGTCGATCATGAACGCCCAGGTGCTGCGCCGCGCGCTCACCTACGCTCGCGACTTTGACGCCCTTCTGGTGCACCACACCGAGGACGCCTCCATGTCGCAGGGGGCGATGAACGAGGGGGCCTTCGCCTCCCGCCTCGGCCTCTCGGGCAATCCCAAGGCGGCCGAAACCATCATTCTGGAGCGCGATGTGCGCCTCGTGGGCGCGGCGCGCTCGCGCTACCACGCGGCGGCGCTCACCTGCGCCGAATCGCTGGAGGTGCTGGAGCGGGCGAAGGCGGCGGGGCTGCCGGTGACGGCCTCGGTCAGCATCAACCACCTCTCGTTCAACGAACTGGATATCGGCGCCTACCGCACCTATTTCCGCCTCGCCCCGCCTTTGCGCGGGGAAGAGGACCGGCAGGCGCTGATCCGCGCGCTCGCCTCCGGCCTGCTGGATGTGGTGGTGTCCGACCATCTGCCGCAGGACGTGGAAGGCAAGCGCCTCCCCTTCTCGGAGGCCGAGCCCGGCGCCATCGGGCTGGAGACGCTGCTCTCCGCCGCGCTGCGCCTCGTCCATTCCGATCAGGTGGACCTCGTGAACCTGCTCGCCGCCCTCTCCACCCGGCCGGCGCAGATTCTGGGGCTCGATGCCGGCACGCTGCGGCCGGGCTCGTCGGCGGACGTGATCGTGTTCGATCCCGGCATGCCCTACGTGCTCGATCCCCGCTCCCTGAAGTCGCGCTGCCGGAACACGCCGTTCGACGAGGCGCGCCTCGACGGACGGGTGCTGCGTACCATCGTTGCCGGGCGCACCGTCTACGAATACGTTTGACCCACCGTGACCTGTGCCGTCCCGCCGCGGCGGCGCGGCGAGACCGTTCGAGGTGCGCATGCCTGATACCCCGCCCGCGCTCGTCCTGCTGATCGCCCTTGCGTTCGGCTACCTGCTCGGCTCGGTCCCATTCGGGCTCCTCCTCACCCGCTTTGCCGGCACCAAGGACCTGCGCACCATCGGCTCCGGCAATATCGGCGCCACCAATGTGCTGCGCACCGGGCGCAAGGATCTTGCCGCCGCCACCCTCCTGCTGGACGCGCTGAAGGGCACGGCCGCGGTGCTCGTCGCCCGCCATTTCGCTGGCGAGGCTGCCGCCATGGCGGCAGCGGTCGGCGCCTTCCTCGGCCACATCGCGCCGGTCTGGCTGCGCTTTCGGGGCGGCAAGGGTGTCGCGACCTTCCTGGGCGTCACCATCGGCCTGTTCTGGCCTGCCGCCATCGCCTTCGCGGTGGTGTGGCTGGGCGCGGCCTATTTCACGCGCTATTCCTCCCTCTCCGCGCTCATGGCGTCGGTCGCCACGGTGGTTGCGGCGATGGCGTTCGGGAACAACAATCTCGCCGTTCTGCTCGCCCTGCTCGCCATCCTGCTGTGGCTGAAGCATCACGAGAACATCCGCCGGCTGCTTGAAGGCACCGAGGGCAAGATCGGCGCGAAGGGCTGACCGGCCATGGCGCGGGGCAGGGCAAGTGGTCCCGCCAGCGGGCCGGCAAAGGGTGAACTGCTCGGGCCGGAGCAGCGCCGCGACTGGCTGCGCCTGATCCGCACCGAGAATGTCGGCCCGCGCACCTTCCGCGCCCTCATCAACCAGTTCGGCGGCGCCGGCGCGGCGCTGGAGGCCCTGCCCTCCCTGGCCCGGCGCGGCGGACGGCTGATGCCGCCGCACACCCCGTCCGTTGCCGAGGCCGACGCCGAACTGGAGGCGCACGCCCGGATGGGCGCCCGTCTGGTGGCGCTCGGCGAGCGGGATTATCCCGCCGCCCTCGCCGCCCTCGATGACGCGCCGCCGCTGATCTCCGTGCGCGGCGAGGCGGAGGTGCTGCGCCGGCCCATGGTCGGCATCGTCGGCGCCCGCAACGCCTCTGCCGCCGGGCGGACCTTTGCGGCGCGCCTCGCCCGTGACCTTGCGGCAGGTGGATGGGTGGTGGTGTCCGGCCTCGCGCGCGGCATCGATGCGGCCGCCCACGAAGCGAGCCTCGACGGCGGCACGGTGGGCGTGTTCGCCGGGGGGCTCGCCAAGCCCTATCCGCCGGAAAACCTCGGCCTGATGGAAAAGGTGGCCGCGACAGGGGCGCTCGTCTCCGAAATGCCCATCGGCTGGGAGCCGCGCGCCCGCGACTTCCCCCGGCGCAACCGCCTGATCTCGGGGCTCGCCGTCGGCGTCGTCATCGTCGAGGCGGCCAAGCGCTCCGGCTCGCTGATCACCGCGCGCATGGCCGGCGAACAGGGCCGCGAAGTCTTCGCCGTGCCAGGCTCGCCCCTCGATCCCCGCGCCGAAGGCACCAACGGCCTCCTCAAGCAGGGCGCGACCCTCGTCACCGAAGCCGGCGACGTCATCAACGCCGTCGAGCCGATCCTCGGCCGCGGGATCGAGC
>JAEWBL010000384.1 GCA_023391175.1 Pseudomonadota bacterium | reverse complement strand
CGACGTCCGTCCCCGCGGCTCGCCGCGCCAATTTGAACGGGGCAGGGCGTGACCTTTGCGAATACGCCTTTTCACACACCGTACGCTGAAGACTATTTCAGGTTCCGGTCCCTCGCCGCAAGGCGGGGGACCTTTTGCGAGAACCATCCAGCGACCGCCCCCAATACTTCAAGGTCTTCGGTCGAGCGCAGCGGCCTCGTCGCCCCCCACCTCGCCCTCGGCTCCCACCGTCCGCTCTCCGACACATCACCCCATGACGCGCCACGTCGCATTCACGACGCGTCGGAGATGCGCGCAAGGCAACATGGCGCACGCGACATCACCCGGCCTCCATCTGTCACCTTCCCGACACGGGCATGGACTTTCCGCAGTATTCGTCTGTCGTCGAGACCCGACAATCGGTCGATCGATACGATAAATCACTGAAAATGCGAGCGATTCACATGTGACGCCGGCTTGGCACGCCGTTTGCCAGTCATCGCTCAGGAGCCGTTGGGTTTGGCTCGGAGCGAATTCATGCACATCGTCGTCTGCATCAAACAGGTTCCGGATTCGGCGCAGATCCGCGTCCATCCCGTCACCAACACGATCATGCGGCAGGGCGTGCCGACGATCATCAACCCTTATGACCTGTTCGCGCTGGAAGAAGCGCTTCGCCTGCGCGACAAGTTCGGCGGCGAGGTCACGGTGCTCACCATGGGCCCGCCCTCCGCGGAAGATTCCCTGCGGAAGGCGCTGACCTTCGGTGCCGATCGCGCGGTGCTGCTGACCGATCGCTTCTTCGCCGGCTCGGACACCCTCGCCACCAGCTTCGCCCTCGCTACCGCCATCACCAAGGTCGGCCAGACCTGGGGCGTGCCGGACCTCGTGTTCACCGGCAAGCAGACCATCGACGGCGACACCGCCCAGGTCGGCCCCGGCATCGCCAAGCGCCTCGGCCTGATGCAGATCACCTATGTGGCGAAGATCGCCGAGTTCGATCCCGCCGAGCGCACCATCACCCTGGAGCGGCGCGCCGAGGGTGGCACGCAGGTGCTGAAGTCCAAGCTCCCCTGCCTCGTCGCCATGCTGGAAGCCACCAACGAAATCCGCCGCGGCACCATGGTGGACGCCCTGCGCGCCGCCCGCGCGGAGATCGTGAAGTGGAACGCCAAGGACGCCGGCGTCACCGACCTCAACATGTGCGGCCTCAAGGGCTCGCCCACCATCGTCAAGCGCGTGTTCGCGCCGAGCGCGCGCTCCGAGAAGGCCAAGTTCATCGAGGCCGGCGAGGGCGGCAACATCTCCGAGGCGCTGATCGCCGAGATCTTCTCGCGCCAGCCCAGCCTTGAAGCCGACCTGACCACGCTGGCGCGCGGCTTCTGACGGCCTCCGCCGCAGAGCCCGCGCGCCCTTCGTTGCTCCAAGATCAATGAGCCGACCATCATGAGCGAGCCCAAGACACCCCCAGCCCCCGCCGCCGGTGGACGCGCGTCCACCAAGAAAGAGCTGCCGGAACACTTCAAGGCGTACAAGCACGTCTGGGTGTTCATCGAGCAGGAGCGTGGCCAGGTCCATCCCGTGTCCTGGGAACTCATGGGCGCGGGCCGCAAGCTCGCCGACAAGCTGGGTGTCGAGCTGGCGGCCGTGGTGGTCGGCGCCGAAGGTGAGACCGTCCGCGGTGCGGTGGCCGAATCCTTCTGCTACGGCGCCAACCTCGCCTATGTGGTGGCCGATCCGGTGCTCACCGATTATCGCAACGAGGCCTACACGGCCGCGATGACCGACCTCGTGAACACCTACAAGCCGGAGATCCTGCTACTGGGCGCGACCACGCTCGGCCGCGACCTCGCCGGCGCGGTGGCGACCACCCTGCTCACCGGCCTCACCGCCGATTCCACCGAGCTGGACGTGGACGCCGACGGCTCGCTCGCCGCCACGCGCCCCACCTTCGGCGGCTCCCTGCTCTGCACCATCTACACGCTGAACTATCGCCCGCAGATGGCGACGGTCCGCCCGCGCGTGATGCCCATGCCGATCCGGGTGGAGAAGCCCATCGGCCGCGTCATCGAGCACAAGCTCGGCGTGGTGGAAGCCGACATCGTCACCAAGATCCTCAACTTCATCCCCGACCGCGATTCCAACAAGGCGAACCTCGCCTATGCGGACGTGGTGGTGGCCGGCGGTATGGGCCTCGGCTCGCCGGAGAACTTCCAGCTGGTGCGCAACCTCGCCATGGCCATGGGCGCCGAATACGGCTGCTCGCGGCCGCTGGTGCAGAAGGGCTGGGTCACGTCCGACCGGCAGATCGGCCAGACCGGCAAGACCATCCGTCCCCGCCTCTATATCGCCGCCGGCATCTCGGGCGCCATCCAGCACCGGGTGGGCGTCGAGGGCGCGGATCTGATCGTCGCCATCAATACCGACAAGAACGCGCCGATCTTCGACTTTGCCCACGTTGGCATCGTCACCGACGCCATCCGCCTCCTACCGGCCCTGACGGAAGCCTTCGCCAAGCGTCTGTCGGCCCACTCCAGCGACAAGCTCGCCAGCTGAAAGCCAGCGAAAGGAACATCCGATGATCGACGAAAAGTTCGATGCGATTGTCGTCGGCGCCGGCATGGCCGGCAATGCCGCCGCCTACACCATGGCCTCTCGCGGCCTGAAGGTGCTGCAGCTGGAGCGCGGCGAATATTCCGGCTCCAAGAACGTGCAGGGCGCCATCCTCTACGCCGAGATGATGGAAAAGATCATCCCGGACTTCCGTGAGGACGCGCCGCTGGAGCGTCACCTCATCGAGCAGCGCTTCTGGATGATGGGCGAGAATTCCCACACCGGCCTGCACTACCGGTCCGACGACTTCAACGAGGAGAAGCCGAACCGCTACACCATCATCCGTGCGCAGTTCGACAAGTGGTTCTCCTCCAAGGTGCGCGAAGCCGGCGCCCTGGTGGTGTGCGAGACCACGGTGACCGAGCTGGTGCAGGACGCCTACGGCAAGGTGATCGGCGTGAAGACCGATCGCGGCGGCGGCCAGATCCATGCGGACGTGGTGGTGCTGGCGGAAGGCGTCACCGGCCTCCTCGGCGCCCGCGCCGGCCTGCGCAAGATCCCCAAGCCCACCGAGGTCGCGCTGGCGGTGAAGGAGATGCACTTCCTGCCGCAGGAAGTGATCGAGCAGCGCTTCAACGTGAAGGGCAACGAGGGTGCCGTGATCGAGGCCGCCGGGACCATCTCGGAAGGCATGACCGGCATGGGCTTCCTCTACACCAACCGCGAATGCGTGTCGGTGGGCATCGGCTGCCTGGTGTCGGATTTCCAGAAGAGCGGGGAATCGCCCTACACGCTGCTCGAGAAGTTCAAGCGCCACCCCTCCATCGCCCCGCTGCTGGAAGGCTCCGAGGTGAAGGAATACGCCGCCCACCTCATCCCCGAGGGCGGGTTCAAGTCCATCCCGCAGCTCTATGGCGAGGGCTGGGTGGTGGTGGGCGATGCCGCCCAACTCAACAACGCCATCCATCGCGAGGGCTCGAACCTCGCCATGACCTCCGGCCGCATTGCCGGCGAGGCCATCTTCCAGGTCAAGTCCCGCAAGGACTCCATGACCGCGGCGAACCTCTCGCTCTACAAGAAGATGCTCGATGACAGCTTCGTGATAAAAGACCTCAAGAAGTACAAGGACATGCCGCAGCTTCTGCACATCCAGTCGCAGAACTTCTTCCTCACCTATCCCCAGCTGGTCAACAAGGCCATGCAGAACTTCGTGCGTGTCGACGGCACGCCGAAGAAGGAGAAGGAGAAGATGACGGTCAAGTCCTTCACCTCCGCGCGGTCGTGGGCGGGCCTTTTCGGCGACGCCTTCAAACTCGCCCGCGCCTGGCGCTGAAGGGCTTTCAGCTCAGCGCATCCTGTTTTCCCACCTTGCGCGGCGGGCTTCGCCCGTCGCCGATTTCCGGGAGATTTTTCATGGCCACCGAAACCGCCTTCCGCGTCGAGGACAAGCTTTTCCAGAACCGCTACCTCGTGGATGCCGGGCGCGCCCACATCAAGGTGCGGCCCCACACCACCCCCTCCGCAGCGCTGCGCACCCTCCTCACCACCTGCCCGGCCCGCTGCTACGAGCTGAACGACAAGGGCCAGGTGGAGATCACCGCCGACGGCTGCGTCGAGTGCGGCACCTGTCGCATCATCGGCGAGCCCTCGGGCGACATCGAGTGGAACTATCCGCGCGGCGGCTACGGCGTGCTGTTCAAGTTCGGCTGAGGCGCCTCCGCACTCAGCGGTAACGAAATAGCGATCGGAAGCCGGCGCACGGCTTCCGATACGCCATCTGGCATCAAATCGCCTTCGCCCCTAGATTAGGGGCCGGGAGGACGATTTCATGTCCGCATTTTCGTCAGGATCAACGGCCGGAGAGCCGGGGTTCGCCCAAGGTTTCGCAGCCGACGGGCTCGCGTCCGAGTTCGCCGTCGAGGCGCTGGACTGGCAGGGCCGGCCGCTGCGCTGCCAGGATTGTCCCCACGAGGACATCAAGGCCGAAGGGCGCTGCGACCTCGGCAAGGCGTGCGTCCTCGACCGGCGGCGCAAGCGCATCGATCGCTTCTTCGCCAACAACGCGGCGCTCGCCGCGCGCTATCTCGACCACCCCTATTTCGAGGTGCGGGCGCTGGCTGCCCGCCATGCCAGCGTCTTCCTCATCACCCCGCTGAAGGACGATCCCGAGCCGGACGTGCGGATGGTCTGCGCCGAGCGGCTTCCGCTTGCCCGTATCAAGGACATGCGGTTTGACCCCGAGCCGCGGGTGCGCATCGCCGTCGCCGGCCGTCTGGAGGGCAGCGATCTTGTCGCCCTCATGTCGGATGTGGACTACAGCGTGCGCATGGCGGCCGCCCGGCGCGCGCCGGCGGATGCGCTGGTCTATCTGATGCACGACACCGAGGTGGACGTGCGGCGCATCGTTGCCGCGCGCCTGCCGCAGGTGCCCCTGGCCCGCATGGCCGACGACTCCGATCCGCTGGTTCGCGTGGTTGTCGCCGAGCATCTCGATCCCGAGCGCCTTGTTGCGTTGCGTGGTGATCCCGACATGCGGGTGCGTTTCGTCGTTGCCGAGCGGATCTCCCCGGCCCTGCTCGCCCCGCTGGCGCACGATGACGTTCCCCCCATCGCCGAAGTCGCGCGGGAACGCCTCGCCTCCGCGTGATCCGCATTCCCCCTGACGATCGAACGGCCGGCCTCCCCAGGGC
>JAEWBL010000335.1 GCA_023391175.1 Pseudomonadota bacterium | reverse complement strand
CGCCATGGTGGGCTGCCTGAAGCTCGGGGCGGGGCCGATCCCGTCCATCGAGATGCTCACCGCCAAGGACATCGAGTATCGCGTGCGCCATGCCGGCGTGCGGGCCGTGGTGGCCCGGGCCGAGCATGCGGGAAAGTTCGCGAACGTGATGGGGGAGGTTCCGGTGCGCCTCGCCCTTGCCGGTCCCCTCGGCGGCGCGCCCGGCTTCGAGCCGTTGGAGGAGGCGCTGGCCTCCGGCGACGAGGCCTTCGCGCCGGTGACCGTCAAGGCCGACGACCCCGCCGTCCTCTATTACACCTCCGGCTCTACCGGCCAGCCGAAGGGCGTGCTGCACGCCGCGCGCGGGCTCTATGCCTGGCGCGGCTCGGCCGTCTGCTGGCTCGACCTTCGCCCCGGCGACACCATCTGGTGCACGGCCGACACCGGCTGGAGCAAGGCCGGCACCTCCATTCTGTTCGGGCCGTGGAGCTGCGGCGCGGCGAGCTTCTTCTACGACGGCCCGTTCGATCCCAAGGAGCGCCTGCGGCTGCTGGAGCGCCATGGCGTCACCGTCTATTGCGCGCCGGGCACCGAGCTGTTCCGGGTGGTGGATGCCGGCGTCGCCGAGCACGACCTCTCGCGCCTGCGCCACACCGTCTCCTCGGGCGAGACGCTGAACCCGGCGGTGGCGGCGCGCTGGCAGGCGGCGACGGGCATCCCCATCCTGGAAGCCTACGGGCAGACCGAGACGCTGATGACGCTGCTCAACTATCCCTGCCTCGCCCCGCGCGAGGGCTCCATGGGCAAGCCGCTGCCGGGCCTCGACCTCGCCATCATCGACGATGCGGGCAACCGCCTGCCGCCGGGCGCCGAGGGCGACATCGCCCTCCTCACCCCCAACCCGCAGATGATGCTCGGCTATCTGGACGAGCCCGAGCGCACCGCCGCCGCGTATGTGGAGGGGCCGGAGGGGCGCTGGTTCGTCACCGGCGACCTCGGCATGGTGGATGCGGACGGCTATTTCTATCACCGCGGCCGCAATGACGACGTCATCAATTCCGCCGGCTACCGCATCGGCCCCTCGGAGGTGGAGAACGCTTTGCTCGATCACCCGGCGGTGCAGGAATGCGCGGCGGTGGCGGCGCCCCATCCCGAGCGCGGCGAGATCGTGAAGGCCTTCGTGGTGCTGCGCCCCGGCTTCACCGGCGATGAGGCACTGGCCGCCGCCTTGCAGGATCACGTGAAGCGTGTCACCGCTCCGTACAAATATCCCCGCGCCATCGCGTTTCTCGGCGAGCTGCCGAAGACCATGACCGGGAAGGTGCAACGCAAGGTGCTGCGGGACCTGGAGAAGGCCCGCGCCGCCGAGAGGATGGTTTCCGATGACGCTCGCGCTTGATCCGGTGCAGGTGGAGCCCGCCTTCCGTCTCGTCGCCCGCACCATCGAGGACAAGATCCTGGCCGGCGAGATCGCGCCGGGGGATCTTTTGCCCTCCGAGGCCGGGCTCGCCGAGAAGCTGGGCGTGAACCGGTCCACCATCCGCGAGGCCATCCGCGTGCTGGAGCAGAACGGCTTCGTCCGGCGCGAGGCGGGCAAGAAGAAGCTTTATGCGTCCATTCCCCAGTCCGGTGACATCTCGCGGCGGCTCACCGCGGCCATGGTGCTCCACCAGGTGACGTTCGAGGAATTGTGGGAGGCCATGTTCGCCATCGAGCCGGCGGCGGCCGCCTCCGCCGCCCAGCGCAGCGATGAGGCCGACCTCGCCGCGCTGGAGCGCAATCTCGAGGAGACGCGCAAGGCGCTGAAGGATTCCACCAGCCTCACCGCGCTCGACATCGAGTTCCATGAGCTGGTCGCCCGGGCCACCCGCAACCGCGCCATCCAGATGGCCCGTCTGCCGCTCTCCGAGCTGTTCTACCCGCCGTTCCTGAAGGTGATGTCGCGCCTCAATGCCGGCGAGCGCCTGCTGGTGGCCCATGAAGCCATCTTCGCCGCCGTGCGCGACCATGACGAGAAGCGCGCGCGGGACTGGATGGAAAAGCACATCCTCGATTTCAAGCGCGGCTACGAGCTGGCCAATCTCGACATGGCGACCCCCGTGGACATGCCCGGAAAATGAGTGCGCCCGCATCCTCCCCCGCCGCTGTCCCGTCCGGCGCCCTCTCGGCCGAAGAGGCCATCCGCTCGCGCCGCTCCATCCGCGCCTTCCTGCCGACGCCGGTCCGCGACGAAACCGTCGCGGCCATTCTGGAGCTGGCGGCCCGCGCGCCCTCGGGCACCAACATCCAGCCGTGGCAGGTGCTGGTGCTGCGGGGCGAACCGCTCGCGGCGCTGGCGCGGGAGCTTCATGCCCTCTCCCTCGCCGGCGATCCGGGGACGGAGGAATTTGCCTATTATCCCCGCCAGTGGCGCGAGCCCTATCTCTCCCGCCGCCGCAAGGTGGGGTGGGACCTCTATGGCGCGCTCGGCATCGCCAGGGGGGACGGCGAACGGATGCGCCGGCAGCTCGCGCGCAACTTCCTCTTCTTCGACGCGCCGGTGGGGCTGATCTTCACCATCGACCGCGACCTGGAGCGGGGCTCCTGGCTCGACTACGGCATGTTCCTCGAGAACATCATGATCGCCGCGCGGGCATTCGGCCTCCATACCTGCCCGCAGGCCGCCTTCAACGCCTATGGTGCCGTCATCGCGCAGCGCCTCGCCATTCCCCCGACGCAGATGATCGTCTGCGGCATGGCGCTCGGCCATGCCGATCCCGCAGCGCCGGAGAACACCTTCACCACGGTGCGTGAGCCACTGGAGCGCTTCGTGCGCTTCGTCGACGCGATCGCCTGAGCCGCACGCGAATTTCATCCCCGATCGTTTCGCCCGTCCCGCCGCCGCGGGGCGATCGCCGCCCCATGCCCGATGAATGAGGTCATCATGGATCTGAAGGACAAGGTTGCCATCGTCACCGGCGCCGCCTCCGGCCTTGGCAACGCGACCGCGCGCCGCCTCGCCGGCCTCGGCGCCCGCCTCGCGTTGGTGGACTTGCAGGAGGCGGGCATGTCGGCCCTCGCGCAAGAGACCGGGGCGCTCGCACTCGCCTGCGATGTCGCCGACGGCGCGGCGTCCGAAGCGGCCTTCGCCCGCATCCTCACCGAACGCGGCCGCCCGCACCTGCTGGTGAATTGCGCAGGCATCGCACCCGGCGCGCGGATCGTGGAGAAGGAGGGGCCGGGCTCGCTGGCGGAGTTCGAGCGCATCGTCCGGGTCAACCTCACGGGCACCTACAATTGGCTCCGCCTCGCCGCCGCCGCCATGGCGGGAAACGAGCCGGACGCGGAGGGCCAGCGCGGCGTCATCATCAACACCGCATCGGTGGCGGCCTATGAAGGCCAGATCGGCCAGACGGCCTATGCGGCGGCGAAGGGCGGCGTGGCGTCCCTGACCCTGCCGGCGGCCCGCGAACTGGCGCGCCACGGCATCCGCGTCGCCGCCATCGCGCCCGGCCTGTTCGGCACGCCCATGGTGGAGGCGATGACGCAGGAGGTGCAGGATCGCGTCTTCGACGTCATCCCCTTCCCGAAGCGCGCCGGCCGGCCGGACGAGTTCGCCCGCATGGTCCTCGGCATCGTCGCCAACCCTATGGTGAACGGCGCGGTGTTCCGGCTCGACGCCGGATTGAGGATGCAGGCCCGATGACGCCATCGATGCAGCCG
>JAEWBL010000234.1 GCA_023391175.1 Pseudomonadota bacterium | reverse complement strand
AGCTTGGCCTGTCCCAGCTCCCGTCGCACCGCCGAATTGACGATCTGCGCGATCCGCGACTGGCCCTGCTCGATGCCGCCCACCGCCTGGTAGAAGGCGAGCGGATCGTTGATGCGGAAGCGGGTGTAGGTGCTCGCCTCGATGCGCTTCTGGTCGCCCAGGATGATCTGCTCGGCGGGCGGCTCCAGCGAGATCAGGCGGCGCTCGAAATAGATCACCGTGTCGATGAACGGCGCCTTGAAATAGAGCCCCGGCTTGTCATCCACGGCGATGGGCATGCCGAGGCGCACCACCAGCGCGCGCTGGGTCTGCTGCACGGTGAAGGCGAAGGAGGAGGCGAAGGCGACGAGGAGGATGCCCACCCCCAGCGCGATGAATCCGGCGCGCTTCATTTGGCGCCTCCCGCGCTGGTCTGATCCGCGACGGGCGGGGCGGGGAGGGCGGCGGCGCGCTTGTCCGCCTCGGTGAGGGGCAGGTAGGGCACGATGCTGCTGCCATGCGCCGAGAGATCCACGATGACCCGGCCGGAATGCTTCAGCACCTCGTCCACGCCTTCCAGATAGAGGCGGCGCAGGGTCACGTCCTTGTGCCGCTCATAGGCGGCCTCCACGGCGAGGAAGCTCTGCGCCTCGCCCTTGGCGAGGTCCACCGCCTGCTCGCCATAGGCCTGCGCCTCCTGCACGATGCGCTCGGCCTCGCCGCGGGCGCGGGGCAGGATATCGTTGCGGTAGGCTTCGGCCTCGTTGCGGGCGCGCTCCTGATCGGCGCGGGCGCGCTGCACGTCGTTGAAGGCGTCGATGACGGCGGAGGGCGGATCGATGCGCAGCAATTGCACCTGCGTGATGACGATGCCGGCCTGATACTTGTCGAGCAGCCGCTGCAGTACGACTTCCGTTTGCTGGGCGATCTGCTGGCGCTTGTCGGAGAGCGCCGCCTGGATGGGGTTCTGGCCGATGACCTCGCGCAGGGCGCTCTCGGCGGTGACGCGCAGCGTGCCTTCCGCATCGGCGACGTTGAACAGGAACTGGCCGGCATCGCGGATGCGCCAGAACACCACGCAGTCCACTTCGACGATGTTCTCGTCACCGGTCAGCATCTGGCTGCGCTCGCGCCGTCCGTCGCGGGAGCCGAGGACCATCTGGTTGATCTGCGTGGTCTTGGGCAGGAGAATGGTCTCGATCGGATAGGGCCAGTGGTAGTGGACACCGGAGGGCTCCGTCGCCACCCACTTGCCGAAGCGCAGCACGATGCCTTGCTCGTCCGGCTGCACCCGGTAGAAGCCGCTCGCCGCCCACAGCACCGCGATGAGCCCCACCGCCACCAGCGCCCCGCGCCGCCCGAAATGGGGCAGGCGCAGCATCTCCGACACCTGCTCCCGCGCCAGCCCCTCGAACGGCTGCGGGCGCGCCGGTTCGGGCACGGCCACAGGCGGCGGGGGTGCTTCTTCGGTGGGCGGGACGGCTTCAATATTCGCCATTCAGGCTGACCTCAGGTCAGGTAATATTTGATATTACCTAAAGTAATGGGCGGCGCAGGCCCAATGGATGGCGACGGACCATAGAAGATTTCAATCTCCATCCGCAATTGCTCCCGTCGGGCGCGAGGTGCGGCATCTCGCGACCTCCGCGCGAGAGCGAGGATGGAGATGATTGTTATTCATTCACAATGATTTGTCCGGCGCTAGCCCGTCATCCCGGGCACTCTGAAGCGCGGCTTCCGTTCCGCGAGGTGATCCACCGGGAGGAGCCGGCAACCGCCGCGCCGCAAGACTTCCGCAGCGGCACTGCGGTGACAACGCGCACCCCGCAAGGTTCCGTCGCGCGCGCGAAGCAGATAGCAAGGGACGCCTGTCTTCGCGCGCGCTTGCTCTTCCTTGCGCGCACGGCCTTCCACAGGCGCCACGCCGACCTCACAGCAAGCGGAAATCGACACCATGGCCAGCGTCTGCACCAATGGGGTGGACACCGGGTTCGTCGCCCTCGGCACCGGCAAGGTCGCCGTCCTCGGCGTCGTCCAGGGCATCACCGAGCTTCTGCCCATCTCCTCCACGGCGCACATGCGCCTCGTGCCGGCGGTGCTCGGCTGGCCCGATCCCGGCTCCGCTTTCTCGGCGGCCATGCAGCTCGCCGCCTTGTTCGCGGTGGTGACCTATTTCTGGAGCGACCTGCGCGCGCTCGCGTGCGGCACGATCTCGTCGGTGCGGACGGGGGATTTCAGCGCCCATGCGCCCAAGACCGTGCTCGGCATCATCCTCGGCACCATCCCCATCGTCATCGCCGGCGTGCTCTTGAAGAGCAAGCTGAACGCCTGCGGCTCCTCCTTCCGCGAATTGTGGGTCATCGGCGCGGCGAGCCTCGTCATGGGCCTCTTGCTGGGCATCGCCGAAATGACCAGCCGCCACACCCGCACCTTCGCGCAGATCAAGCTGCCGGATGCTCTGGTGGTGGGCCTTGCGCAGGTGGGCGCGCTCATTCCCGGCGTGTCGCGCTCGGGCTCGACGCTGACGGCGGCCATGTTCCTCGGCCTGCGCCGGGAGGATGCAGCCCGCTTCTCCTTCCTGCTCGGCCTGCCGGCCATCTTCGCGGCGGGCGTGAAGGAATTGCTGGAGCTGCACCACGCCGGCCTCGACATGCAGGGCTGGGAAGTGCTGGGCGTCGGCCTCGTCACCGCCTCGCTCTCCGCCTTCGTCGCCATCTGGACGCTGATGCGGGTGATGGAGCGGCTCTCCTCCTGGCCCTTCGTGTTCTACCGCATCGGCATGGGCGTGTTCCTGCTGGTGGCGGTGTGGCGGGGCGTGCTCTCCTGAGCGCTCGACAGGCGGCGCGCCTTGCGTAACCCTGCGGCAGGATCGCAGGGCATGACGACCGCAGGCATGACGATCGAGGGGGCGCGATGACGGGGGCTGAGGTTTCTGACCATGGCGGCCTGCGCCGGACGGTGCTGGTGGTGGCGCTGGCGAACCTCGCCTATTTCGGCGTGGAGTTCGCGGTGGCGCTGGCCATCGGCTCGGTCTCGCTGTTCGCGGACAGCGTGGACTTTCTGGAAGACGCCAGCGTCAACCTCCTCATCTTCGTCGCCCTCGCGTGGTCGGCACGGGCGCGGGCGAAGGTGGGCATGGCGCTGGCGCTGATCCTGCTCATTCCCGGCCTCGCCACGGTGTGGACCGCCTGGGACAAGTTCCTCGATCCGGTGGCGCCGCAGCCCCTCGCACTGTCGCTCACCGGCCTCGGCGCGCTGGCGGTGAACCTCACCTGCGCCTTCCTCCTCGCCCGCTACCGGCACCATCGCGGCAGCCTGACGAAGGCCGCCTTCCTCTCCGCGCGCAACGACGCCTTCGCCAACATCGCCATCATCGCGGCCGGTGCCGTCACCGCCTTCCTGTGGCACTCGGCGTGGCCGGACCTCATCGTCGGCCTCGCCATCGCCGCCCTCAACCTCGATGCGGCGCGCGAAGTGTGGGAGGCCGCCCGCGAGGAACACCGCGCCGAGCCGTGAGAAGGCGGCTCAGCCGTCGATGATGTGCGGCACGAAGCGGGAGAGGTTGGCGGTGATGGGCGAGGCATCCTCGCGGATACCCATGCCGCAGGCGGTGTCGCCGACGATCCAGCTGCCGATCACCGCATGGCCGTACGCCGACTCGAAGAGCGGCGCGGCCGCCTGCACCACATGGCCTTCCGCCCCGTAGCGGCCGGGCGTCGTCTCCACCCGGCCGCCGCGCACCAGCGTCACGTTCTCGCCCTCGCGCGAGAACAGCGGCTTCACCACGTGATCGCCCAGCGCCTCGGCGCGGGGATCGCCCGCGAAATAGGCCGGCAGCAGGTTGGGGTGGCCGGGGAACATCTCCCACAGCAAGGGCAGGATGGCCTTGGTGGAAAGCAGCGCCTTCCACGGCGGCTCGATATACGAGCAACGCGCGCTGGCGAGATGGACGGCGAAGGCCTCGTCGAACATCCATTCCCATGGATAGAGCTTGAACATCCGCGAGATGACGAGATTGTCGAGATCGATGAAGCGCCCGCGCGCATCGATGCCGATGTCGGCCATGTTGATGAGCTGCACCCGGTTGCCGGCCTGCTGCGCGCAATCGGCGAGATAGGTCAGCGTGCCGCCATCCTCCACGTCGTCCAGCATCCCGGCGAGGTGCAGGCGCGGCCCGGTGCCCATGGCGGCGAACTGCGCCACGAGGCGTTCGTGGACCGAATTGAACTGGTCGGCGCCGGCCGGAACGATGCCGAGGCTGCGGGCCTCCTCCAGCCAGATCCACTGGAAGACGGCGGCCTCATAGAGGCCGGTTGGGGTGTCGGCGTTGTATTCCAACAGCTTGGCCGGCCCCGTGCCGTCATAGGCGAGGTCGAAGCGGCCGTAGAGCGTGGGTTCGGAGGCGCGCCACGAGGCCGCGACCAGATCGCGATGGGCCTCCGGCACGCCGAGGCGCGCCATGATGCGGGGGTCCGCCACCGCCCGTTCGGCCAAGGTGAGGCACATCTGGTGCAGGTCGCGGCTCGGGTCCTCGATGGCGCCCTCGATCTCCGCGAGGGTGAACGAGAACATGGCGCTCTCGTCCCAATAGGGCGCGCCGTACATGTCGGCGAAGTGGAAGCCGAGGCGCGTGGCCGTCGCGCGCCAGTCCGGGCGCGGGGAGATGGAATGGCGCCGCATCAGGAGCCGCCGCCTTTTCCCCCGCCGCCCTTGCCGCCGCTGCCATGGGCGCCGAACCCGCCGCGTCCCCCCGCGCCGATGCCCTTGCCCCCGCCCACCGTCGTCGGGCCGAGGGCCATGCCGCCGCCGGCACCGACGCCAGCGAAGGCGGGGAGCTGCCGGTAGGAGGTGGGGTCCTGCAACGAGCGATAGAGGGCCGTGCCGAGATTCGCCTGGCGGCCAGGCGCGGCCAGGCTGAGAAGAAAGCCGGTCATGAGCGGCGACATCAGAAGGGCGACGGTGCCGTCGGGCCGCGGAACCAGATTGAAATCGCAGGCGCTGTCGGTGGCGCGCTCGCACTCGGCGCGGGAGGTGAAGCGCGGCGCGCTCCGCGCATGGGCGCGCTGCGCCTCGACATAGGCGGCTTCGCAGGTCTGCGCCGGCACGTCGTCGGCGACGCACTGGCGCACCGCGTCCGCGTGATTGCCCTCATAGATGACTGCGGCGGTCTCGTCGGGGCCGTTGCAGGCGTAGAAGGTCAGCACCGTCCCGCCGAGAAGCAGGCCGAGGCTGATCTGAGCAGACCGCTTCATCGCGCTCCGTCCCTCCCAAATCCCCGCAACGCAGGTCGCCCGCACGCAGGACCCCTGGCGCGGGCGGAGGCGGAACCTAAGGTTGTCTCCCCCCAACGTAAAGCGGATTCGGATGACGCTGCGTCCGCCACGCCGGCGAAATCGACTGCATGGCGAGCGGGATCTGGACCGTATCCGACGGCGTTGTCACGCTGCCGCTGTGTCATGCCGTGATGGCAGGACGATTCGGCCGCTTTTCCGCGTAGGGAACGACGAGTTTCGGGGGGCAGCCGATGGTCGCGGGTGATGGGGTGGGGCAGGGCGGTGGCGGAGAGGCGGTCCATCAGGGGCCGTCGCGCCGCGCCATGCTGGGGCTCGATGCGCTCAATTTCTTCCTGGCGGACGTGCGCGACGGGCTCGGGCCCTATCTCGCCATCTATCTGCTTGCGGTGCGCGGGCCGGAGCAGGGCTGGACGGAAGCCACCGTCGGCTTCGTGATGACCATCGCCGGCCTCACCGGGCTCCTCGCCCAGACCCCGGCCGGCGCGCTCATCGACAGCAGCCGCAACAAGCCGGCCATCGTGATTGCCGGCGCGCTTGCCGTGACGATCGCCTGCCTGTCGTTGCCCTTCCTCTCGAACTTCTATCTGGTGGCGGGCAGCCAGTCGCTGGCGGCCATGGCGGGCGCCATCTTCCCGCCCGCGCTTTCGGGCCTCACGCTGGGCCTCGTAGGGCAGAAGGCGTTCGCGCGGCGCATCGGGCGCAACGAGGCGTTCAACCATCTCGGCAATGCGGTGTCCGCCGCCATCGCCGCCGGCACGGCGGTGCTGTTCGGTCCCATCGTGGTGTTCTGGCTCATGGCCGTGCTGGCCGCGTGCAGCATCGGCGCCATGCTGGTGGTGCCGCGCGGAGAGATCGACGACACGCTGGCCCGCGGCCTCGCCCACGACGCCGCCCACCATGAGCATCCTTCGGGCCTGAAGACGCTGCTGTCGAGCCGGCCTCTGCTGATCTTCGCGCTCACCTGCTTCCTCTTTCACCTCTCCAACGCGGCCATGCTGCCCACCACCGGCCAGTTGCTGACCTACGTGGTGGGCAAGGAGCAGGCGACCTCGCTCATCGCGCTCTGCATCGTGGCGGCGCAGTGCGTGATGGTGCCCATGGCCATCATGGTGGGCGCGAAGGCGGATGCGTGGGGGCGCAAGCCCATCTTCCTCGTCGCCTTCGCCGTGCTGGCGCTGCGCGGCGCGCTCTACACGCTGTCCAGCAACCCGTTCTGGCTGTTCGCCGTGCAGTGCCTCGATGGCGTGGGCGCGGGCATCTTCGGCGCGCTCTTTCCGGTGGTGGTGGCGGACCTGACGCGCGGCACCGGGCGCTTCAATGTCAGCCAGGGGGCGGTGGCCACGGCGCAGGGGCTGGGGGCGGCGTTTTCGGCCTCCATCGCCGGCGTGACCATCGTCGCCGCCGGTTACAGCGCCGCCTTCCTGACGCTGGCCGCCATCGCGGCGTCGGGCTTCCTGCTCTATTTCTTCGCCATGCCGGAGACGGGCGCGGCAGTCTCGGAGGCGCCCGCCGCGCCGCCACCGGGCAGCGCGACCGTATCGCCATAGAGCGCTTCGGCCTCGATCTTCAGCCCGCCGCGAAAGACGAAGATTTCGCACGCGCGGCGGGTGGTGTCCCCGAGAGTCGCCTCGTAATGCACCACCATGCGCTGGCCCGGCTCATCGCAGATGGCGGCGAGGAGGCGGAATTCCAGCCGCTCGATCCGCCCCAGCGCCGCCCGCCAATAGGCCTCGATGGCCGGGCGGCCCTCCAGCGTGGCGCTCCCGGTCATCTGCAGGGCGATGGGGCTGCGGAAGCGCGCATCGTCGGTGAAGGCGGAGAGCACCGCCTCCACGTCGCGCCGGTTCCAGGCGGCGATCCAGGCCTGCGCGTGGGCGTGCATCTGCTCGCGCGTGAGCGTCAAGGTCGGGTCCTCGGACTGGCTCATGGCGCCTCCGCCGCATGGCAGCAGACGCAGATCTTGTTGCCGTCGCGGTCGCGGAAATAGGCGCCGTAATAGTTGGGGTGATAGTGGGGCCGAAGCCCCGGCCCGCCTTCATCCGTGCCGCCGGCGGCCAGCGCCATGCGGTGGATGTCGTCCACGCTCGCCCGGTCCGGCGCAAGCAGGGCGACCATGGCGCCGTTGCCGGGCGCGGCGGGGCCGCCGTCGAAGCGACGGCACAGCAGGAACAGGGGAAAGCGCCCCTCCGCCGGCTGCCACCCGGCCTTCCCGTCGGCGGCATCGAAGAAGCGCAGGCGCCAGCCGAGGCGCGCCATCAGCGGATCGTAGAAGGCCTTCGCGGCAACGATGTCGTTCGTGCCGATATTCACGTGGGAAATCATGCGGGCCTCACCATGGGGTTCCGTCCTTGCGGGTGAAGGACCAGCCGGCGGCGGAAAACTGCGCCACCAGATCGTCCTCGGGATAGGTGCCGGCATCCTCGGGATCCCGGTCGCCGACTTCCAGATAGCGGACCTCTTCCGCGCTTTTATTGACGAGATGATGGGCGAGGCCGTTCGCCGGAAAGCCGATGCACATGCCGGGGCCGAGCAGGAACTCGCCCTCGTCGGTGCGCAAGGTCGGCGTGCCGGCGAGGATATAGACGAACTCCTCCGACCGGCTGTGCCGGTGCAGCAGCGCGGACTGTGCGCCGGGCGCCAGCGTGGTGAGGTTCACCCCGAAGCGCGAGAGGCCGAAGGCGTCGCCCAACTGCCGCTTCTCCCGCCCCGCCATGCGCGCGGCGAAGGGGGCGGGATAGTTCGAGGGCTTGGTGCGGGGCGGCACGTCCTCGGCTGCGAGCGGCGTGCGGGCGGGGCCTGTCATGATGCGCTCCTCAGACAATGATCGGGCTGGAAGCTAGCGGATGTTTGGGCTGAAATGGGTGAGAAGTTCTCACCTGTTTGGTTCGTACGGGAAGCGCTCATGTCCTCCAACCTGCCGTCGCTGCGCGGCCTCGCGGCCCTCGATGCGCTGGCGCGGCACAAGAGGCAGGGGGCGGCCGCCGAGGCGCTGGGCATCTCGCGCTCCGCGCTCTCCCACCGCATCGCGGATCTGGAGGCGGAACTGGGCGCGCGGCTCGTCATGCGATCCGGCCGGGTCTCAGTGCTGACGGACGAGGGCACCGCGCTCCTCGCCGCCATGGGCGATGCCATCGGCCGGATCGAGGCGGCGGTGGCGCCCCTCCAGAGGCGCGCGCGGCAGATCCGGCTCTCCACCGTGAACACGCTGGCCGCCAACTGGCTGCTGCCGCGCCTGCCGCGTTTCCAGCGCGCCCATCCCGACATCGAGATCGCGGTGCTGACCACGCAGCGCGTGGTGGATCTCGACGGGGAGGATGTGGACTGCGCCATCCGGAACGGCATGGGCAACTGGCCCGACATTCAGGCGCGGCTGCTCTTCCGCGAGACGCTGGTGCCCGCCGCCGCGCCCGGCCTGGCGCTGGGCCGGCCTTCCGATTGGCCGGTCATCCGCGCCCGCGCGCGTTTCCGCGACTGGCCGCTGTGGTGGCAACAGACGCGGCAGAAGGGTGGGGCTCCGGCCGGCGGCATGGTGGTGGAGAACCGGGCGCAGGCGCTGGAGGCGGCGCTGGCGGGGTCCGGCGTGGTCCTCACCGACGCCCGTTATCTGGACGCCCACCTCGCCGCCGGCCGCCTGCGGGTGCTGGGGCCGCTGATGGAGCTTGAGAGCGGTTTTCATTTCATCCGCAGCCGATCGCCGCGCAATCCGCGCAACATCGATGCCCTCGCGCGCTGGCTGGAAGGCGAGGGCCAAGCAGCACCGCAGGCCGGGTGGCCGCTGGGCACTGCCGGCTGAGAGAGGGGCGCGGCACCCTGCGATGCCGCGCCGCCAATCATCCCGCGAAGCCGGCGCCGGCCGGCAGGGGATCGAAGCGCACGAGCCGGCTGTCGGCGACGCCGGCCTGGCGGTGCGCCATGGCCTCGCGGCAGCGCGGATCGCGCAGCATCTGCACGAACGCGCCGGGGCTGGGATATTCGGCGATGAAGGCGATGTCCCAACGGGTCTCCGGCGGCCCGACGAGGGACAGTTCGAAGTCGCCACGCCACACGATGCGCCCGCCCATCTCCGCCAGCACCGGCGCGCTGAGGCGGCTGTAGGCGTCATAGGCCTCGGCGCCAGTGGTGATGCGCCCGTCCGCATAGGCCACGCGCGGGCGCAGGCGGATGAGGTTCAGCAGGTGCACCGGGCCGGGCCGGTCGTTGGCGGCGAAGGCAGCGAACGTCTCGCGGGTGAAGCTGGTGTGTCCCTCCATGGTCAACCCTCCGTCGAAGCCGTCCAGAGGCCCGGATAGGCGGGCGCGCGGCGGGCGATCCAGGCGTCGAGCCCCTCGCGCAGATCGGCGG
>JAEWBL010000169.1 GCA_023391175.1 Pseudomonadota bacterium | reverse complement strand
CCGGAGGCGCATCCGCATATTTCAGCCCGATCGCCTTCTCGCCCAGGGCCGCGCCGAAGGCGGCGTGGGCCTCGGAGTCGGCGGCGCTGATGCGGGAGGGGAGGGGAG
Organism: Pseudomonadota bacterium; assembly: GCA_023391175.1. GTDB lineage: Bacteria > Pseudomonadota > Alphaproteobacteria > Rhizobiales > Xanthobacteraceae > Xanthobacter. Next base: position 2,583 of record JAEWBL010000169.1, on the reverse strand, counting down.
CCGGACGGGGATGCGCCGCGCGGGCCGCGACCACGAGGCGGGGGGCCTCGGTGGTCTCCTCGACGAGACCGATGAGGCTCGCCTGCCGACCCCCCAGCAGCTCGCTGTAGACCTCGGCCAAAAGTTCGGCATCGAGCAGCGCGCCATGCTTCACGCGGCGGGACGAATCGATGCCGTAGCGGTTCATCAGGTCGTCGAGACGATTGCCGCCACCGGGATGCTTGCGGCGGGCCAGCGCCAGCGTGTCCACCACACGGTCGCGGGCGATCGGCGGCCGGCCCAGGCGCTCCAGCTCGGCATTCAGGAAGCCGATGTCGAATGCCGCGTTATGGATGACCAAAGTATCTTCCTGGATGAACTCCAGGAATTCATCAGCAACCTGCGAGAAGATCGGCTTGTCGGACAGAAATTCCGCCGACAGGCCGTGCACGTTGAACGCCTCCTGCGGCATGTCCCGCTGGGGGTTGATATAGACGTGGAAGACGTTGCCCGTGAGGATGCGGTTGACCATCTCGACGCAGCCGATCTCCACCAGCCGGTCGCCGCCATAGGCCTCGAGGCCCGTGGTCTCGGTGTCGAGCACGATCTCGCGCATGGTTTCCCCTCACCCCTTCCGCCGACCCGGCCCCGACAGAGCGCGCACGATGCCGGTCACTTGATGTTCGGCGGCGGCGAAGCCTCGTCCCGTGTCGATGACGAAATGGGCCCGGCGGCGCTTCTCGGCGTCCGGCATCTGCTTGGCGAGAATGGTCGCGAACTTCTCGTCCGTCATGCCCTCGCGGGCGAGCACGCGGTCGCGTTGCACAGCTTTCGACGCGCTGACCACAGCCACGGCGTCCACCCGCCTGTCCCCGCCGGTCTCGAACAGGAGCGGGATGTCGAGCACCACCAGTCGCGCCCCGCTGTCCCGGGCCTTGGCGAGAAAGGCCGTCTCCGCTTCGCGCACCAGAGGATGGACGATGGCCTCCAGCCGCTTCATCGCCTCGGCATCGCCCAGCACGCGGGCACCCAGCGCTGCGCGATCGATGACGCCGTCCCGGGCCACGCCTGGAAAGGCCGCCTCCACCGGCGCCACCGCCGCCCCCCGATAGAGCGCATGGACCGACGCGTCGGCATCGTGCACCGGCACCCCCAGCGCCCGGAACATCCGCGCGGTGGCCGACTTGCCCATGCCGATGGACCCGGTGAGGCCGAGGACCCACATGGCGTCAGGCCTCCAGTTGCCCCTTGGCGCGAAGATCTTCCACCAGCACGGCGCGCAAGTCCGGCGTCACCTCCGGCGTGACGCCGAACCAGCGACGGAAGCCGGGCACGCCCTGGTGCAGCAGCATGCCCAACCCATCGACCGTGCGGAAGCCAGCGGCGGAAGCGGCTTTCAGGAGCGGCGTCATGAGCGGCACGTAAACGATGTCGCTCACCACCGTCTCCTGGCGCAGCCGGCCGAGATCGAGCGTCAATGGCTCCGATCCCTTCATGCCCAGCGAGGTGCAATTCACGAGGATGTCCGCTTCGCCCATCACCTCGCCGATGCGATCGAACGCGAGTGGGCGCACGGTCGGCCCGAACAGGGATGCGACTGTCTCGGCCCGTTCCAGCGTGCGATTGGCGAGGACCACCCGGTCGAAGCCTCGACCCACCAGCGCATGCACCACCGCACGCGACGCGCCGCCGGCGCCGATCACAAGGGCGCAGTTGCGCGCCCCGTCCCAGCCCGGCGCGGAGGCGTCGAGATTGGCGATGAAACCGTAGCCGTCCGTGCTTGCTCCATGGAGCTTGCCACCCTCCAGCCAGAGGGTGTTGGCCGCACCCAGCGCCGCCGCGCTCTCGTCCGCCTCGTCGAGGACGGAGAAGGCGATCTCCTTGTTGGGCAACGTGACATTGCAACCGGCATAGCCGCGCGCGCCAAGGCTCCGGTAGAAATCGGCCGCCGTCACGGGTGGCACCTCCTCGCGCTCATAGGCGCCGTCGATGCCATAGGCCTTCAGCCAATAGCCGTGAAGCAGCGGCGAGCGGGAATAGGTGACGGGCTGGCCGGTGACACAGGCCCGCACCGTCATGGCAGCAGCCCCTGCTCACGGAAGAAGGGCAGAAGCTGCAGCAGGGGCAGGCCGAGAATGGTGAAGTGGTCCCCATCCACACGCGTGAAGAGATGCACGCCCACCGATTCGAGCTGATAGGCGCCCACGGAGGTCAGCACCCGGGGCCCGGCCGCAGCGAGATAGGCAGACAGCGTCTCCTCGGTCAGCGGGCGCATGGTGAGGAAGGCGCTCACCACCGTATCGAACAGGACCACGCCATCGCAGGCCACCGCGACCGCCGAATGCAGCGCATGAGTCTGCCCGGAAAGCTCGAACAGCTGCGCGCGGGCGGCCTCGACGGACACCGGCTTGTGGTAGATTTTAGGCCCGAGCGCCAAGGTCTGGTCGGCGCCCAGCACCAGCCGTCCCGGCGCGGCCTTCGATCCCGACAGCGCCTTGGCCCGGGCGAGCAGAAGGGCAATGCCGGCCGGATCGGTATCACCGGCGGTGTCCTGAAGGGCGCGCTCGTCCACATCGGCGGCCACGGTTTCCACCGGCACGCCCG
>JAEWBL010000093.1 GCA_023391175.1 Pseudomonadota bacterium | reverse complement strand
ACCGGCGAATATGATGACGGCCGCCTCGGCGAGATCTTCATCGACATGCACAAGGAGGGCGCGGCGCTCCGCTCGCTCCTCAACAACTTCGCCATCGCCATCTCGCTCGGCCTCCAGTACGGCGTGCCGCTCGAGGAATATGTGGACGCCTTCACCTTCACCCGCTTCGAGCCCGCCGGCCCGGTGCAGGGCAACGACACCATCAAGTACGCCACCTCCATGCTGGACTACGTGTTCCGCGAACTGGCGGTGAGCTATCTCGGCCGCAACGACCTCGGCCACGTGGACCTGTCCGAGACCGGCTTCGACGCGCTCGGCAAGGGCGTGGACGAGGGCAAGGCGCCGACCAATCCGTCGGCCCGCATCGTTTCCAAGGGTCTGGTGCGCGGCAAGACGGTGAACCTGCTGGTGCCCCAGCCGGTCGTCAGCGAGCCGCGCTCCGGCACCGACAATGTGACGATGCTGCGGGCGTCCACCGTCGGCGCGACCGCGCTGAAGACCGACGCTGCCGAACTCGCCGAGGCCACGCCCGAGGTGGAGCATCTGGAAGCGGCGGTGGAGAGCCTGATGGAGAAGTCGCTCCCCTGGTCCGCCTCCGCCCGCAAGGCCGAAGCCCGCGCCGAAGCCAAGGCCAAGGGCTACGAGGGCGAAGCCTGCCCCGAGTGCATGAACTTCACCATGGTGCGCAACGGCACCTGCCTGAAGTGCGACACCTGCGGCGGGACCACCGGCTGCAGCTGAGCGATTTCGCCTCCTCTGTAACAAAAATGCCCGGGCCTGCGGTCCCGGGCATTTTTCGTTTTGGTCCAAGCCTGAGGTCGTGAAGGTCGACCCTACCCGGCCCAATTGCCACCCGCCCGGTCAGGACCTGCGAGCCATTGGAGAGCGCGACGGCGTGCGTGTTCCGGTTGACGGCCGAGGGCAATGTCTGAAAGATGCCATGACCTCGTTTGCCCCGTTGATGTCACGCCGCCACTCCTGTTGGAGAGGGAGCGCGGCCATACGTTGATACCAAGTTCATCTGGTATTCTGGCAGGAGGCCGATATGGACTACGCTCATCCGCTCGCGCTGGCGGCTCGTCGTGTCGGCCAGAAGGTCGGAATACTCAGGCCTCTGGTTCAATTGTACCGCAAGATCGCCGGGACCGGCTACGAAGATGCCTTCGGGGTCGCACTGCTGAAGGATGTCAGGACGGCCGACGTCGTCTGGGACGTGGGCGCCAATATCGGCCTCTACAGCCGGAAACTGGCCGAGGCCGTGGGGCCGACTGGACAGGTCGTCGCCTTCGAGCCCACGCCCTCGACCATTGAGGTGCTGCGCGAAGCGGTCGCGGCCTATCCTCAGGTGACCATCGTTCCGGTTGCGCTTGCCGATTATTCCGGCGTGGCACATTTCAGCACCAGCGAGCACCACCAGAGCAACACGCTCAACACAAGTGCCAAGGCAAGCGATTGCATCGAGGTGAAGGTCGAGCCGGGCGATGTCTATTCGGCCGACCAATGTCCCGATGTCATCAAGATCGACGTCGAGGGCTTCGAGCTTGATGTGGTCCGGGGCATGACGCGGACATTGGCACAGGCCAAGCTGCGGTCGGTTTTTATTGAAGTCCACTTCCTGGAAATGTCCAAGCGGGGCTTGGACGATGGCGCCGGCCAACTGAAAGCCGCCCTCGAACGAGCCGGCCTGCGTGTCACATGGCTCGACCCGTCCCATATCGTCGCGCGCAGGGGATAGCGGTCCGCAGACGGAGGCGGGGCAGCCTCCGTCGCCGAATGCCGCCCTGTCAGGCGGCGTTCTTGATGGCGAGGCCATCCGCGTAGGACACCTCCTTGTAATTGGAGACTTCGTCATACTTCAGCCCGACGTCGGCGAGAGCGTCGAGCTTGGCGGCGGTGTCGAACTTCTTGAGCTTGACCTTGTCCACGTAGAAGGTGTCGATCAGCTCGTTGTAGACCGACGTGTCGTCGATGAAGATGGCGAAGATCTTCACATCGCCGAAGCGGATCAGCAGGCGGTTGCCCTGCGGGAGGTCCGCGATATAGACGAAATACTTGCCGTCGCCATCAAGGGCGGCGCCGAGGCTTTCCACCAGCTTGGGAAGGTCCTCGTAGCTGGTAATGGAGCCGGCGAGGAAGCCGATGGCGGGCTTGCCGTCTTCGCTGACCGAGAACACCTCCTTCAGCACCGTCTCTGGGCCGTCATAGGAAATCTCGCCGCGGAAGCCGAAGCGGCCGGCCACGTGGGTGTCGGCATTCAGCGTCGGCTTCAGGAGCCGGCCCTCGGTGCTCAGCTTGGCAAAGGGCGTGTCAGCAACAGCGGTCATGAAATGATCCTTGGGGTGAGGTCGTGACGGGCGTGCCCCTTCTGGGCGTGCCCCGGAACCCCGTGTGCGCCGGCCGCGCGTGGCCGGACCGGGCACGGGGCCCCGGTCTGCCGTGCCTTTCGGACACGACCTCTGGTCCAGCGGAGGCGGTGCGCCTCAATCGCCGGTAATCAACACCTCGGGCATCTCGTTGGGGTCCTCCACGTCCAGACCATCCTCCTCGGCGAGGGGAACGTTGACGAGGCAGACGTCGCCATCATCGATGACGATCTCGATGGGCGTGAGAGACTTGCCCTTGCATGGGCCGATGAAGCAGACCCCGGTGTCCGGGTCGAACTTCGCCTGATGTCGCCCGCAGGCGAGGAAATTGGCCTCTCGGTCCAGGAACTCGCCCGGATAGGCGTCGAGCCGCTTGCCCTCGTGGGGGCAGGCGTTCTCATAGGCGTGGAAGCTGTTGCCGCGGCGGGCGATGAAGATCGGCCACGCCTTCTTGTTGCCGTCCTCGTCGAGCCGCGCCAGCACGAAGCCGCGCGCGTCGCCATCCTGAATCTCGTAGGTGGCGCAGACGGCGAATAGTTCGGTCATGAAACAGGCTTCCAGGTCCGGAGGGACCAAGAAGCCTCAAGCAAGAAGCGGGCCGCCGCCGCAGCGCCCCGAATGTCGCGTCTCCGACAAAGCCGGCCCGGTGCCGGAAGGCGGTACCCGGACGGATGGACTCAAGGATGTCAGTCCACGTCGTCGACGCTTTCCGGTCCGCCGCCGTAGGCGCGCTGGGCGAGGGCCGCCTGCATGAAGGGGTCGAGATCGCCGTCCAGCACCTCCTGCGGCGTGCCGGAGGTGACGCCGGTGCGCAGGTCCTTCACCAGCTGGTAGGGCTGGAGCACGTAGGAGCGGATCTGGTGGCCCCAGCCGATGTCGGTCTTGGCCGCCTGCTCGGCCATGGCCTCCGCCTCGCGCTTCTTCAGCTCGAGGTCGTAGAGCTTGGCGCGCAGCATGTTCCAGGCGGTGGCGCGGTTCTTGTGCTGGGAGCGGTCGCCCTCGCTCACCACGGCGATGCCGGTGGGGATGTGGGTGAGGCGCACCGCCGATTCCGTCTTGTTCACGTGCTGGCCACCGGCGCCGCCGGAGCGCATGGTGTCGACTCGCACGTCGGCTTCCTTGATGTCCACCACGATGCGGTCGTCCACCACGGGATAGACATCCACCGACGCGAACGACGTCTGCCGCCGCGCGTTGGAATCGAACGGGGAAATGCGCACGAGGCGATGGACGCCGGCTTCGGTCTTCAGCCAGCCGTAAGCATTGTGCCCCTTCACCTGGATGGTGGCGGACTTCAGGCCGGCCTGCTCGCCCTGGCTCTCGTCCATCAGCTCCACCTTGAAGCCGTGGCGCTCACACCAGCGGCGGTACATGCGCAGCAGCATCTCCGCCCAGTCCTGGCTGTCGGTGCCGCCCGCGCCGGCGTGGACTTCGAGATAGGTGTCGTTGGAATCGGCCTCGCCCGAGAGCAAAGCCTCCAGCTCGCGCCGGGCCAGTTCCGCCTTCAGCCCGTCGAGGGATGCTGCGGCCTCGGAGATCACGCCCTCGTCGCCTTCAGACTCGCCGAGATCGATCAGCTCGATATTGTCGGCAAGGTCGCGCTCCACCCGGTCGATGGCGCCGAGGCCATCCTCCAGGCTGGTGCGTTCCTGCATCAGCTTCTGCGCCCGCTCGGGATCGTCCCACAGCTTGGGGTCTTCCACGATGGCATTCAGCTCCGCGAGACGACGGCGCGAGCGCTCCACGTCGAGGTGGGACCGCAACAGGTCGAGGGAGGCTTTGATCTCGTCGACTTTTGCGGCGAGTTCCGCGCGCATGGCTCATCTTTCTCCGGCTGAGGGCCGCGGAAAATAGCGGCGAGGGGCGCAGGTGTAAACGCCGGGCCGGCGGGAAGGGGGATCAGGTGGGCAAATGGCTCATCTGGCGCGTTGCGCCGCGAGCCAGGTGCCGATGTCCGCAGCTTCGATGGGGCGGGCGAACAGGAAGCCCTGCGCGGCATGGCAGCCGAGGAATCGCAGGAGATCAGCCTGCGCCTGCGTCTCCACGCCCTCCGCCACCACCGTCATGCCGAGGCTGTGGCCGATGCGGATCACCGCCGTGGCCAGGGCCTGGGCGTTCTGGTCCTGCTCGATGGAGAGCATGAAGGAGCGATCGATCTTCAGCTCGGCGATGGGTAGGCGGGAGAGGGCGCTGAGGCTGGAATAGCCGGTGCCGAAATCGTCCATGGCGATGCGCACGCCGAGGGCCGCGATGGCCCGCGCGGTCGCGAACGAGTTTGGGTGCTGGTCCATCATCACCCGCTCGGTGATCTCGACCCGGAGGTCCGACGGCTTGAGGCCGTACTCGCGCAGCGCGCCAGAGATGAAGCCGACGATATCACCGCTGCGGAAGCTGAGCGGCGAGAGGTTCACCGAGACGTGCGGCACCTCCACGCCTTCCTGGCG
>JAEWBL010000037.1 GCA_023391175.1 Pseudomonadota bacterium | reverse complement strand
TGGCTGCCCTTGGCCTCCATGGCGGCGACGAAGGCATCCACCATGCCGGCCTCGGCGGCGAGCTGGCCCAGCGTCTCGCGCACCTGCGGGAAATTGGTGGTGCCGTTTACCTCGGTGATGCGGCGGGCGATGCCGAGCAGGAACTTCAGCTTCACCGACAGGCGGATCTGCGCCTGATAGTTCTGGTAGACGTGGGCCGGCGTCGCGTGGAACTGCTTGTTCGTCATGGCGATGTCGCGGGCGATGAAGATGCGGTCCCACGGCACCTTCACGTCATCGAAATAGAGCACCGCGTCGTTCTCGTCGAAGCGGCTCGACAGCGGGTTGTCGAACACGCTGGGCGAGGCCGCCTCGTACGACTTGCGGGAGAGGATCTTCAGGCCCTTCGCATTCATCGGAATGCAGAAGGAGAGCGCATAGGGCTCCTCGCCCTTCTGCAAAGGCTGGATGCAGGTGACGAACACCTCGTTGGCCATGATGCCGCCGGTGGCCAGCATCTTGGCGCCGCGCACGGTGATGCCCGTGGTGTCCTCGTCCACCACGGCGGCGGAGAGGAAGGGGTCGGCCTGCTCGGCCGCGTTCTTGGAGCGGTCGGCCTGCGGGTTGATGATGACGTAGGTGAGATAAAGATCGTTGTCGCGGGCGTAGCGGTAATAGTCCGCCAGCGCGCGGGCGCGGGCCGGGTCGTACAGCTCGAACTGGTCGAGGCCCATGTACATGCCGGAGATGCAGGAGGCCACGTGATCCGGCGCGCGGCCGAGGAAGCCGCCGTGCAGCTCGGTCCAGGCTTCGAGGCCGCGGCGGCGGGTCTTCAGCTCCTCATAGCTGGTGGGCAGCTGCCAGATGCGGTTGGCGCGGGTGCCGGTGTCGGTCTCGAAGGTCATCAGCTCCCGGTTTTCCGGGGCGCTGTGGAAATCGAACATCTTGCCGACGGAGGCGATGGACCGGCGGAAGGCGTGGTGGGTGGTGGCATCACCCACCTGTTCGCCATCGATGAAGATCTGACGGCCGTCTTTCAGGCTCTCGATATGCTCGGCACCGGTCTTGATCATGGCAGGGTCCTCAAGTTCGGTTCAGCCGGCGACGGCCGCGAGCGTGCGGTAGCGTCCGGCATGGAAGATAAGCGGCTCGGCCACGGCCGAGCGATGGGCGACGACGCGGGCGATGAAAACTTCGTGATCGCCCCCGTCGTGGATGGCGTGGGGCACGCATTCCAGATGCGCCGCCGCGCCGGCGAGGAGCGGCGCCCCGCCATGGCCGCGCAGGTGATCGACGCCGGACCACTTCTCGCCCTGGGCCCGAGCGAAGCGGCCGGAGAGGTCCTGCTGGTCGTGGGCAAGGACGGAGATGCCGTAAGCCGCCGCCGTGCGCAGGGCCGGCAGCGAAAGCGCCGTGCGGGCAACGGAAAACAGCACCAGCGGCGGGTCCAGCGAGACCGAATTGAAGGAGCTCATGGTCATGCCGACGAGCGTGCCGTCGGCCGCCTCGGCCGCCACCACGGCGACGCCGGTCGCGAACGCCCCCAGCGTCTGCCGAAAGGCGCGCGGATCGAAATCGGCGACGCGGGGGGCGTCGGGAGACGGTGCGAAGCTGGGCGAGGATGTGGGACCTGGCGAAGACATGGGGCAATGTCCACAGCGCGATATAGCTTTGTAATAAAGCTATTACAAAATGGCTGATGGACGTCAAGCCCCCTGCCCGGCTAAAAACATTTCCGCGTGCCGCCCCTCTGCAGGGAGAGGGTCCTCGGCGCGCGGGAGCAGACGTTCCATGCCTCAGACGAAGAACGGGCGGGGCCGAAGGCCGCTGCCTTTGACGGCCTCTCGTGCCGCCTTGCTCATCGACGGATCGGACACCGAATTCCGCGAGCTGGTCCACGACATGCTGGCGTTCGCCGCCGCCATTCAGGAAGTGCGCAACCGCCTCGGCGGCCTCATCGGCCTGTCAGGGACGCAATATTCGATCCTGATGTCCATCGCGCGCCTGAGCGGCAAGGTACCGGAACTGGGCGTCGCTACCCTGGCCGAGCACCTGCATCTCTCGGGGGCCTTCGTCACCATCGAGGTCAACAAGCTGGTCGCTGCCGGCCTCGTCAGCAAGACCACCAATCCGGGCGACCGCCGCCGGGTGCTCCTCGCCGTCACGCCTGAGGCCGAGCAGCGCCTCGCCGAGCTGACCCGGGTGCAGGCGCCGGCCAACGACACCCTGTTCGGCCCGCTCTCGGCCAGCGAGTTCCGCACCATGCGCTCCGTCGTCGCCAAGCTTGCCGGCACCGGCGAGCGCACCCTCAAGCTGATCGACTATCTGGCCCCGGACGGGAAAATCGAGACGGCCCGCGAGCAGGTCTCGCCGCTGGTGTGAGGGGCGGCGCAGTGGGAATCACCCTCGCGCCCCGGACGCATGCAGCGTCAGCGGAATGCGAGCCGGGGCCCAGCGCAAGGGTTCGCCGCAGGCGGCTCAGCGGAGGGTCTCGGAGTATCGCCGGCTTCGCCGACTTTTCCGCTGGGCCCCGGCTCGGCGCTCCGGCTGCGCCGTCGCTGGTCCGGGGCGCGCCGCCCTCTACAAATGCCCCGCCACGCCCCCGGCCCGCTCCGACACCATCCGTCCGTCGCTCATCTCCACGATGCGGTCGAAGATGTCCGACCAGCGCGGATCGTGGGTGACGACCCCCACCGCCACCCGCCGCTCGTCGGCGAGGGCGCGGAACACCTCCATCACCTGCCGGCCGCGGGTGCCGTCGAGCGCCGCCGTGGGCTCGTCGGCCAGGAGCAGCACGGGGTCGTTGGCCAGCGCCCGCGCGATGGAGACGCGCTGCTGCTCGCCGCCGGAGAGCTGGGTGGGGTAATTGTCCTCGCGCTGGCCGAGGCCGAACTGGTCCAGCAATTCCCGCGCCCGCTCGCGCGCCGCCTTCGGCCGCACGTCGTTGATCTCCAGCGCGATCTGCACGTTCTCCACCGCCGTGAGGAAGGGGATGAGGTTTGCCTTCTGGAAGATGAAGCCCACGTGGGTGCGGCGAAAATCGCGCAGGCTGTTGAGCTTGGTCTGCGGATCGGCGATGGGCCGGCCGCGGAAATAGACCGTGCCGGTGGAAGGCGGCTCCAGGAGCCCGGCGATCATCAGAAATGTCGTCTTGCCCGAGCCGGAGGGGCCGACGATGCCGGTCAGCTCGCCGGCGTTCAGCGCCAGCGTCATGTCGGAGAGCGCCGCCACCGCATTGGGGCCGGAAAGATAGATCTTGCTGGCGCCCCGCACCTCCATCACCGCGTCGGCGGAGACCGGCTCGGCGACGGGAAGCGCGGGCACGGGTGCGGCCCCGGCAATCGCGCTCATGCCAGCACCTCCTGTGCCCTGACCCGCATGGCGCGGCGGATGGCGAACCAGCTGGCGAACAGGCTGATGAGGAAGAGCGAGAAGGCGATCCAGGCGAGGTCGTCCGGCAGCAGCAGCACCGTGCGCGGAAAGTTGGGATAGAGCGTGAAGGAGATGGCGAGGGCGACGGAATAGCCCAGCACGCCGATCCACAAAGCCTGCTGCACGATGAGGCCGATGATGACCCGGTCCCGCGCGCCGATGAGCTTCAGAAGGGCGATCTGATTGATCTTCTCCAGCGTCAGCATGTAGATCGTCAGCGCGATGATGGAGCCCGCCACCAGCAGCGTCATGGCGGTGAAGGCGAGGATCTGGACGCGCAGCCGCCACAGGCGGCCGTTCAGCAGCATGTCGCGCTCCTCGTCCTGGGTCAGCACCTCCACGTCGCCCCACGCCTTGATGCGGCGCTGCACCTCCTTCACGTCCGCATTGGGCTTCAGCTCCACCATCACGGCCGCGATGGACCCGCCATCCCCGAGCCCCATGCGCGAGCGGCCCTTGGCGAGGCGGTTCAGGAGCACGGCCTCGGAGGGCAGCACGCGGTTGATGGATTGGGCATCGGGAATGGTGACGAAGAACATGCCGTCGCCACCCATGTCCACCTGGCCCTTGGTGAGACCCACCACCGTGTAGTCATCATGGCCGAGGCGGATGACGTCGCCCACGAGGAGGCCCGTGGACTGGTCGGCGATGGCCTCGTAGCGCGTGGAGCGGAAGGCGCGGCCGTCGATGAGGGGGATCCAGGCGGCGGAATCCTTGGGGTAGTCCACGCCGGTCACGGCGAGGCGCACCGGCTTGCCGTCGATCGTGTATTGCTGGTTGTACTGGATGAAGCGGCGGGTGGAATCCACCCCCGGCACGCCCTCCACCCGCCGGTCGAGATTGGCGGGCACGGCGGACGTCTCCGCAAAGGGGCCGGAGCGGCCGCCCTCCACCACCCAGAGGTCGGCGCCGATGTCGTTGATGATGAGCAGCGCCTCGTGGACGATGCCCCGATAGAGGCCGATCATCCCCATGGTGGCGCCCAGCAGCATGCCGATGCCGACCGCCGTCAGCGCGAAGCGCAAAGCGGAGAAGCGCATGTCCCTGAGCGCGATGTTCATCTCGAACCCTCAGGGCAGCTTGGTGCCGAGGCTCACCGGCTGGAAGGCGTAGCGCCCGGCCGGGGCCAGCACCACGTCGCCCTCCTTCAGCCCGCGCGTCACCACCACGTTGGAGCCGCTGATGTAGCCGAGCGTCACCGGCGTCCAGGTGGCGCGGCCGCGCTGCGCCAGCCACACGCCGGCCCGCCCGTCGCGGCGGATCACCAGCGATTCCGGAATGCCGATGACCTGCTCGGGAGACTGCGCCTCTACCGCCACATTGGCGCGCTGGCCCATGGCCCAGCTGTCGGGCAGGGAATCGAGGGTGATGTCGGCGGTGAACTCGCGCGTCTCCTGGTCCACCTGCCGGGACAGGCGCAGCACCTTGCCGTTCCACACCCGTGACGGATCGGCGGCGAAGGTGATGCGCGCCGGCTGGCCGGCCTTGATGGTGGCGCGGGCGGATTCGTCGAAGCGGGCGGAGATGATGATGGTGGACAGCTCCACCACCTGCATCAGATTGGCGCCGGGCAGCAGCAGGTCGCCGGGATTGCGCTCTCGGGAGATGACCACGCCGTCCAGGGGCGCGCTGATGGTGGCTTCGCCGAGGCGCGCCTCCAAGACCTTCACATTGGCTTCCTGCGAGAGAAGCTGCGCCCGCGCCCGCTCGATGCCAGCCTCCGAGCGCGCCATGTCCGCCTCGGCCTGCTTGAAGGCGGCCTCCGTGGTGGTCAGCTCCGCCTGCGAGGCGGCGTTCAGGCGCACGAGGGTCGAGCGGCGCTCGTATTCGATCTTGGTCTTGTCGAGGACGGCCTGCGCGCGGGCGCGATCCGCCTGCGCTTCCGTCACCATGCGCCCGGCGGCGCTCGCCTCCGCCTGCGCGGCGGCGAGCTGGTTCTGGAGATCGACGGATTCGAGGCGCGCCAGCACCTGGCCGCGCTTCACGCTGTCGTTGCGGTCGGCCTCGATGACCTTGAGAAAGCCCTGGATGCGGCTCGTCACCACCACGCGGTTGATGGCGTCCAGCAGGCCCGGGCCGTTGATCTCGAGGCTCATCATCCGCAAGCGCACCTCGTGGTACGCCACCGGCACCGGCAGCACATACCACCAGAAGCCGGCGCCCCCCGCCGCGAGGAGGAGGAGCATCACCACGGCGAAGCGCCGCCACCCGGCCGAATGGTCGGGCTTGAGGTGGACGGGCTGGACGCGCTCCGGCTTCACGGGCGCCCCCTGAGACGGGCGGCCTTATCGGACAGACAGTCGTCGCTGACGCTCACGCGGGCTGCTCCTCGTCCACATCGACGATGGCGGTGCAGCCGTCGCCGCCGAGTTC
>JAEWBL010000662.1 GCA_023391175.1 Pseudomonadota bacterium | reverse complement strand
CTCTACATCGCCGGCGGCTCGGGCAGCGCGGCGCTGGTGGGGGACTTCCTGCGGGCGGCCTTCGCCGATCACGGCATCCATATCGGCGGCTGGTGGCTGGCGCTCGGCGTCGCGGCGCTGCTCATCGGCACGCTCTTCGCCTACCGGGACATGGCGGTCGCCGCGCGGCTCATGCTGCTGCTGGAGCTGGGCTCCATCTGCGTCATCGTCTATCTCGGCGTGAAGATCCTCACGGCCGTCGGTGCCACCGGCGGCCTCACCGCCGCTCCGTTCCGGCCGGACCCCGCCATGGGCTGGTGGGGGGTAGGCTATGCCGTGGTGTTCGCCGTGCTCTCCTTCGCCGGCTTCGAGGCGGCTGCGACGCTGGCCGAGGAGACCGGCCAGCCGGGCCGCGCCATTCCCATCGCGCTGCTCGGCTCGGTGGTGCTCGCCGGCCTGTTCTTCGTCTTCGCCTCCTACATCCAGGTGGTGGGCTTCGGCGTCGACAACATGAAGGCCCTCGCCGCCGACGAGGCGCCGCTCAACACGCTGGCGCTGAAATACGGCACGGTGCGCATGGCGACCGCGCTGGATATCGCCGCCGCTGTGTCCGCCGTCTCCGCGGTGCTCGGCACGCTCTCCGCCGCCGGGCGCATGCTGTTCGTGCTCGGCCGCGCCGGCCTGTCGGAGGCGGCGGCGCGGGTGCACCCGGTCCACGGCACGCCGTCCGTGTCCGTGCTGGTGGTGGGATTGCTGATGCTCGCCGGCCTCCTCGCTTGGGCGCCCTTCATCGGTCCGGCGGACTATTACGACAATGTGGGGACCATCGGCGTGCTGGCGCTGATCTTCGCCTATCTCGGCGTCACGCTGGCCGCGGTCTCCCACGCGGTGAAGGCGAAGAGCCTCGTGTGGCTGGCGCTGGGGCTGCTCGGGACGCTGGCCATGCTCTGGCCGCTCTACAATTCGATCTATCCCGTCCCCGCCTTCCCCGGGAACCTTTGGCCCTACGTGGTCGGCGCGTGGATCGCGCTGGGCGCAGCGCTGGCGACGGTCCGCCCCGGCATCCGCGACGCGGAACCGTAGGACACGCCCGATCTGGCTCCAGTCCTGCATGTCGAGCCTGCGGACGTGCGGCCGCGGCGCCTTTCCGACAGGGAGAGGGCGCGGACGCGCATCCGGGATCGGCTCGTGTCAGACACATGCGCGGGCAGGCACAAGGCGCGTCGCATGACCGACATGGGTTCGAGCGGGACGGAGCAATGGGTCGTCTGGAACGGCTCGCTGGGCGTGCTCGACATGGTCACCATCGGCCGTGTCGAGACTGGCGCCGGCGCGCGGCAGGCCTGGCTGGATGCGCCCTATGGCATCGTCGGTCCGTTCAGCCTGGATGAGCTGGAGGAGACGGGCCGCATCGCCTTCGGCGCCTGCTTCGTCATGTCCCGCCAGCGCTGGCAGGAGGATCAGGTGGAACTGCGCCTCGCCGCGCAGAAGGCCCGTCGGGCGCTCATGTCCATGTTCGAGGGCGGCGAGGACGACAGCGCGCATCGCGAAGCCCTCGGCCTGCCGCCGGATGGGCGGCTCGACGCAACCGACATCAACGCCGCTTTCCGCCGTCGCGCGAAGACTGCCCATCCTGACGCCGGCGGCAGCGATGTGGAGTACCGTCGCATCGCGGAGGCCCGCGACGCCCTGCTGGAGATGTTGGCGACGGTCTGAAGAACACCCGCGATGGCCAAGGCTTAAGCCTTCGCCTATGGTGCCGCCCCGTTTCCAGCCTGATCGTGCCTCAGTGAGCTTCGCCGCAGTTCTCCACGCAACCCTCGATTTGACCGAGGAGGTGGACGCCGGCGCGCGTCCGGCCGACGCCGTCGTTTCCGATTTCTTCCACACCCGGCGCGACATTCCGGCGGTGCAGCGGGGGCCGATCTCCGAACTGCTCTACATCCTCCTGCGCCACCACGCCCGCCTCGGCTGGTGGCTGAAGCGGCACGGACGAGCCGACACGCCCCGCAACCGGCTTCTGGCCTGGCTGATGCTCGGTGGCGGCAAGACCCGCGACCAGGTGCAGGCCCTGTTCAACGGCGTCAAGTTCGGCCCCGCCCCCCTCAACGACCAGGAGCGGGCGCTGCTGGTGAAGCTCCAAGGCGCGCGGATCGATCACGCCTCCATGCCGGACGACGTGCGCTACGAATGCCCCGACTGGGCGGCGGAGGCTCTCCGCCGCCGGTTCGGCGAGGCCTTCGCCCATGAGATGGCTGCGACGCTCACGCCTGCGCCGCTCGACCTGCGCGTCAATCCCATCAAGGCCGATCGCGTCCAGATGCTGGAGGCTCTGCGCGCCGTCGGCCTGCCGGCCGAGCTGTCGCCTTTGTCGCCCTATGGCATCCGGGTCAGCGAGCGCCCGGCGCTCAATCGCCTGCCCATGCTGAAGACGGGCGAGGTGGAAATCCAGGACGAGGGCTCCCAGATGGTCGCCGTCGTGGTGGATGCGAGGCCCGGCGAGCGGGTGGTGGACTTCTGTGCCGGTGCCGGCGGCAAGACGCTCGCCATTGCCGCGCAGATGAAGAACAAAGGCCACGTCATCGCCTGCGACGTGCTGGACGGCCGTCTCAAGCGCGCCGCCGAGCGGTTCCGGCGGGCGGGGCTCCACAATATCGAGACGCGGGCGCTGGCCAGCGAGACCGACCGCTGGGTGAAGCGCCACAAGGCAAGCTTCGACCGGGTGCTGGTGGATGCGCCGTGCAGCGGCACCGGCACATGGCGGCGCAATCCCGATGCGCGCTGGCGCGTGCTTGGGCCTGGGCTCGATGCGCTGCTGCCGCTTCAGGCCCGCATTCTCGCCAGCGCGGCGCGGCTGGTGAAGCCGGGCGGGCGGCTGGTCTACGCGACTTGCTCGCTGCTGGCCGAGGAGAACGAGGATCAGGTGGCCGCCTTCCTTGCGGCACATCCCGCCTTCTGCGTCGTTCCCCTGAGCGAGGTGGCGCCGCAGATCGCCGGCTCGGCGCATCCCGACTATCTGGCGCTCACGCCCGCGCGGCACGACACGGACGGCTTCTTCGCCGCCGTGCTTCAGCGCGAGGCGGCTGCGACCGAGACGGACGCAGACCCCGAATAGGCCGCCTCACTTCTTGCGCAGCGGCACGCCCTTG
This sequence comes from Pseudomonadota bacterium, assembly GCA_023391175.1. GTDB lineage: Bacteria > Pseudomonadota > Alphaproteobacteria > Rhizobiales > Xanthobacteraceae > Xanthobacter. Next base: position 5,219 of record JAEWBL010000662.1, on the reverse strand, counting down.
GTGGTGAAGCGCTGCGCGCCCGCAGGAGCGGGCCGCACCGGGCGGCGCGTGCCGGCGGCCTTGCCGGTGCCGGGCGGCTGGTGGGCCGGCACAAGCTGGTCCGGCCGCGGGCCGATGAGGTCGGCGCGGCCCATGGCCTTGAGGGCATCGCGCAGCAGCGGCCAGTTGTCCGGATCGTGGTAGCGCAGGAACGCCTTGTGCAGCCGGCGCTGGCGCAGCCCCGTCACGGTCGTCACCCGATCACTGCCGCCACGCCGCACCGCCCGGAGCGGGTTGACGCCGGTGTGATACATGGCGGTCGCGGTCGCCATGGGGGAGGGCAGGAAGGTCTGCACCTGATCGGCCCGATAGCGGTTCTTCTTGAGCCAGAGCGCGAGGTTCATCATGTCCTCGTCGGTCGTGCCCGGATGCGCGGCGATGAAATAGGGGATCAGGTAGTATTTCTTACCCGCCTGCTTCACCGCGGCGTCGAACATCTCCTTGAATCGGTCATAGGTGCCGATGCCCGGCTTCATCATCTTGTCGAGCGGGCCGCGCTCGGTGTGCTCCGGGGCGATCTTCAGGTAGCCGCCCACGTGGTGGGTCACCAGCTCCTTGATATATTCCGGGCTCTCCACGGCGAGGTCGTAGCGCACGCCGGAGGCGACCATCACCTTCTTCACCCCCTCCACCTCGCGCACCTTGCGATAGAGGCGGATGAGGTCGTCGTGGGAGGTGTTGAGGTTCGGGCAGATGCCGGGGAAGACGCAGGATGGGCGCCGGCAAGCCGCCTCGATCTTCGGATCCTTGCAGGCCATACGGTACATGTTGGCGGTGGGGCCGCCGATGTCGGAGATGACGCCGGTGAAGCCCGGCGTCTTGTCGCGGATCAGCTCGATCTCGCGCAGGATCGAGCCTTCCGAACGGTTCTGGATGATGCGCCCCTCATGCTCGGTGATGGAGCAGAAGGTGCAGCCGCCGAAGCAGCCGCGCATGATCGTCACCGAGAAGCGGATCATGTCCCACGCCGGGATCTTTGCGTCGCCATAGGAGGGGTGCGGCGCGCGGGCGTAGGGCAGGTCATAGACCGCGTCCATCTCCTGCGTGGTGAGGGGAATGGGCGGCGGGTTCAGCCACAGGTCGCGGTCGCCGTGGCGCTGGACGAGGGGGCGGGCATTGCCGGGATTGCTCTCCCGGTGCAGCACGCGGGAGGCGCGGGCATAGGCCTCCTTGTCCACCTCCACCTGCTCGTAGGCCGGCAGGCGGATCACCACGTCGCCCGGATGGCGCGCGGCGCCTTCGTCCGAAGCGTCGAGATCGTCGGCGTGAAGCTCGGTGTAATGCTCGGGCACGCGGCGGAACAGGGCGACGCCGCGCACGTCGTCGATGTCGCGCGGGGCCTCGCCGTCGGCGATGCGGTTCGCCACCTCCACCACGGCGCGCTCGGCATTGCCGTAGATCAGCAGGTCTGCCTTGGCGTCGGCCAGGATGGAGCGGCGCACCTTGTCGGACCAATAGTCGTAGTGGGCGATCCGGCGCAGGGAGGCCTCGATGCCGCCGAGGATGATCGGCACATCCCTGTATGCCTCGCGGCAACGCTGCGTGTAGACGATGGTGGAGCGGTCCGGCCGCCTCCCGCCCTCGCCGCCGGCGGTATAGGCATCGTCATGGCGCAGCCGGCGGTCCGCCGTGTAGCGGTTGACCATGGAATCGAGGTTGCCGCCCGTGACGCCGAAGAACAGGCGCGGCTTGCCCAGCGCCTTGAACGGTTCCGCCGACTGCCAGTCCGGCTGGGAGATGATGCCGACGCGAAAACCCTGCGCCTCCAGGAGCCGGCCGATGATGGCCATGCCGAAGCTCGGGTGATCCACATAGGCATCGCCCGTGACGAGAACGATGTCGCACTCCTCCCAGCCGAGCGCCGTCATCTCGGCGCGGCTCATGGGCAGGAAGGGAGCCGGCCGTCTGGCCGGGGCGGGCCAGGGCAGGAAAGTCAAAGGCTTCGTGGGGCAGACCTGTGTGTCCATGGGTGACGAATAGGGATCAAAAGCGGCAAATTCAACCGATCCCGGCCCTTGGAGCGCGATCTGAGCGGATTGAATCAATCCGCTCAGTGAATCGCCCTCCAAACTCAAGAAAGAGAACGCGTGATCCGATCCGATTGCGAAGCAATCAGATCGGCGCGTGCTCTAGCGGAACACATCTTCTCGTGCGGGCCCCCTTCGCGTGCAAAGCGCGCTTGCGGAGGTGAAAGGTGCGTCGGGCGTGATGCCGGGCTAGGTTGGCCGCAACGTTTCACAGCCCAGAAGTGTCTGCCTTGAAGAAGATCGGCTTTCTCTCGTTCGGCCACTGGACGCCCTCGTCCCAGTCGCAGACCCGCTCGGCGGCGGATGCGCTGCTGCAATCCCTCGAGCTTGCCGTGGCGGCCGAGGAACTCGGCGCGGACGGGGCCTATTTCCGCGTCCATCACTTCGCCCGCCAGCTTGCGGCCCCGTTCCCGCTGCTGGCGGCGGTGGGCGCGCGCACCAAGCGCATCGAGATCGGCACCGCCGTTATCGACATGCGTTACGAAAACCCGCTCTACATGGCGGAGGATGCCGGCGCGGCCGATCTCATCGCCGGCGGACGGCTTCAGCTCGGCATTAGCCGCGGTTCGCCGGAGCAGGTGATCGACGGCTGGCGCTACTTTGGCTACGGCCCGCCGGAAGGCCAGACTGCCGCCGACATGGCCCGCCGCCATGCGGAGGTGTTCCTGGAGGTGCTGAAGGGCGGGGGCTTCGCTGAGCCCAATCCGCGGCCCATGTTCCCCAACCCGCCCGGCAAGCTGCGGGTGGAGCCGCACTCGGAAGGGCTGCGCGAGCGCATCTGGTGGGGCGCCAGCTCCAACGCCACCGCCGTGTGGGCGGCCAAGCTCGGGCTGAACCTGCAAAGCTCCACCCTGAAGGACGATGAGACGGGGGAGCCCTTCCACGTCCAGCAGGCCGCGCAGATCCGCGCCTATCGCGCCGCCTGGGCCGAGGCGGGCCACACCCGCACGCCCCGCGTCTCGGTGAGCCGCTCCATCTTTGCCCTCGTGGACGACCGCGACCGCGCCTATTTCGGCCGGGGCGGGAAGGAGGAGGATTCCATCGGCTTCATCGATGAGAAGACCCGCGCCATCTTCGGCCGCAGCTACGCCGCCGAGCCGGACGCGCTCATCAAGCAGCTCGCGGAGGACGAGGCGATAGCCGAGGCCGACACGCTGCTTCTCACCGTCCCGAACCAGCTGGGCGTCGATTACAACGCCCATGTCATCGAGGCCATCCTGACCCACGTGGCCCCGGCCCTCGGCTGGCGCTGAGGGCGAGAGCGCGCGCACGGAGGGGCAACCCCCGCCGTGCCGGCTACCACCCGCTGCAGAGGCGCATCCAGTGCCTGTGCTCGCGCGGGATGCGGCCCGCCTCACAGGCCTGCCGGGCGGCGCCATCAAGCGCCATGAAGCACGACTTGCCCTCGCGCAGGTGCTGGCACCAGCCGCGATCGGCCGCGTCGTTGAAGGACATGAAGCAGGATTTTCCCTCGACATAGGCCTGGCAGAAGCCGCGGTCCGGGCCGTCGAAGGTCATGAAGCAGGATTTTTTCTTGGAGCAGATTTCGGGGAGGGGCTGAGCCTGGGCGGAAAGCCCGCCAAGCGCCGCGAAAAGCACCAGAAGTCCGATAAGCCGTTTCATCGTGTCCACCATTCGTGGGTGTTGTTGGCTCAGGCCGGGACATCATGCCTTGTGGCGGATTTTCCCGTTCATCATGGTCAGCTCGACCTTCGCCTTGTGGATGTCGCGCGGGTCGCCCTCAAGGATGTTGCGGTCGAGGACGATGAGGTCCGCGAGCTTGCCGACCTCCAGCGAGCCGATCCTGTCGTCCATGCGGATCTGGTAGGCGGCGCCCAGCGTGTTGGCGTGGATCGCCTCGGCCACCGTCAACCGTTCGTCGGCCGGGGCGAGCACGGCGGCATCCGGCTTCCCGATCAATTGGCGGGTGACGCCCACCTCGATGGAATCAAGCGGCTTGTAGGTGGAGAAATAGCCCGCCGCCGGCCAGTCGGTGCCGAACGACACGCGCCCGCCGTCCCGCAGGATCGTCTTGGTGCGGTACATCTTGCTAGCGCGCGGCTGGCCGTAGCGCGCCAGCATGTTGATCATCGTGTCCGGATCGGCCGACGACCAGTTGGCGGAGAATTGCGCCGTCACGTTCAGCTTGGCGAAGCGCGGGTTGTCCACGTCCTCCACATAGACCAGATGGGCGATGGCGTTGCGGCGGTCGCGCCTGGGGTTGGTCGCGATCGCCTTCTCGATGGCGTCCAGCGCCACCCGCGCCGTGCGCTCGCCGCAGGCATGGACGTGGACGTCGTAGCCCGCAGCATCCACTGCGCCGATCAACGCGTGCCACTGCGCTTCCGTGAAGGGCGAGGCGCCGATGGAGTTGGGCATGTCGGCATAGGGCTCGATCAGCCACGCGGTGTAACCGCCCTGCGAGCCGTCGCCGACGATCTTCACGATGTCCACATGGACCAGCTCGCTCGACACCCGGCTGCTGACGTCCTTGAGCTTCTCGACCACATCGTCGATGGGCAGGCTCTTGACCGAATAGGAGGCCGACACCCGGAAGGGCAGGGCATCGCGCTTCTCGGCATCCACATAGAGGTTGATGACCGCCCCCTGATTCGAGCCGATGGGTGGCACGCCGGCATCGAAGAGCGCGGTGATGCCAGCGGCGGCGGCCTTGGGCAGCCAGCCGTCCAGCAGTTTGCCCAGGTTGGCGGCGGTGATCGGCTCGACCGCGTTGACGAGGGCGAGCACGGCGTTCACTTCCAGCACATAGCCCGTGGGCTCGCCCTTCTCGTCGCGGGCGTAATAGCTGAAGCGCGGGATGGGGTCGGGCGTGTCGCGGTTCACGCCGGCCATCTCCAGCGCCTTGGAATTCACCCACAGGCTGTGGCCGTCGATGGCGAAGAAGAAGGCGGGCCGGTCGGGCAGGATGCGGTCGAGCTCGGCGCGGGTTGGGCCTTCCGGCGGGAACATGTCTACCCGCCAGCCGAAGCCGCGAATGGGGCCGGTGGGGTTCTCCTTCGCATATCGCTCGATGGCCGCCAGCGCATCCTTCAGGGTCGGCAATTGAAGATCGATGCCCGACGTGAGGAAGGCACCCAGCAGGGGATGGGTGTGTCCCTCCACGAACCCCGGCATGAGCAGGCGCCCCTTGAG
>JAEWBL010000604.1 GCA_023391175.1 Pseudomonadota bacterium | reverse complement strand
GTTCAGCATTTCCCGTGATCGCCGTTCATCCGCCTCATTGTTTGTGCCAAGAAGGCCGTTCCATGCGGGGGCATGCAGGTGGGCGTGGCGGACTTCGGGGGACTTTGGCGCATGACGTTCCGCAATCTGGCCCTGCGCCTCATGGCCGCTGCGACGGTGGTGCTGCTCGTCGCCGGCTGCTCCGATCGCCCCGGCATCGACGCCCTCGTCCCGGTTTCCGCGCCGCTGGCGGAGGGGGCCCGCGAGCAGGTGATCCTCGTCGCCTCCACCCGCGAGCGCGATCCGCGCCCCGGCGTCTTCTTCAACGGCGAACGCTCCGCCCAGCTCAATTTCGCGAAGATCGACCTCTCCGTGCCGCCCACCCACAGGCCGGGCGAGATCGAGTGGCCGAAGAACGGCCTCGGCAATCCCACCACCGACATGGTGGTGCGCGAGGCCATCTACCGTGACACCGAAGGCGAGTTCCTGCGCGACCTGAAGAGCGAGCTGGCCCGCCGGCCCGCCGGCAAGCGCAACGTCTTCATCTTCGTGCATGGCTACAACACCATGTTTTCCGAGGCGCTGTACCGTCTCGCGCAGATGGCGACGGACTCCGATGCGCCGGCGGTTCCCATCCTCTTCACCTGGGCCTCGCGGGCGACCACCGAGGGCTATGTCTACGACAACAACAGCGCCACCGCCGCCCGCGACCAACTGGAGGAGACCATCCGCCTCGCCTTTGGCAGCGGCGCGGACCAGGTAAGCATCCTCGCTCACTCCATGGGCAACTGGCTGACGGTGGAGGCCCTGCGGCAGATCCGCATCTCCGGCAAGACGCTGCCGGTGAACAAGATCGGCAACATCATCCTCGCCGCGCCGGACATCGACGTGGACGTGTTCAAGACCCAGCTGCGCCGCTTCGGCAAGCCGCCGAAGCCGTTCATCGTCGTCGTCTCGCGCGACGACAAGGCGCTTGGCTTCTCCGACTTCCTCGCCGGCAAGAAGCCGCGGCTCGGCGAATACGCCAACGACACCGAACTCGTGGGTCTTGGCGCCGTCGTGGTGGACATGACCGACGTGAAGGCCCTCGACAGTTTCAACCACGGCAAGTTCGCCCAACTCGCCGAAATGGCGCCGCAGCTGCAAAGCGCGCTTGCCAGCGCCAACGGAACCGCGTCCTCCAACACGGTTCAGATGGAGGGGGTGCGCATCACCGGCCTCGATCAGGCCCGCGCGGCGCATCCGCCCGGTCCCGTGGGCCAGTCCGCCAGCGTGCAGCCGGCCGCCACGCCGACCGCCCCCGCCCAATAAGGCCGCGGCGCCTTGCGCCGTGATCCCGTCCGCGCAGGCGACCTATGCCGGGCCGGCGCTTCCCTCGCGGGCGCGTTCGGTCTAAAGGCGTCGCCTCATGGCCTATTCAGTCAAGGAAATGTTCCTCACCCTGCAGGGGGAGGGGGCGCAGGCGGGGCGTGCTGCCGTCTTCTGCCGGTTCGCGGGGTGTAACCTGTGGTCCGGGCGGGAGGAGGATCGTGCCGCCGCCCAGTGCCGTTTCTGCGACACCGATTTCATCGGCCTGGATGGCGAGGGCGGCGGCCGCTTCGCCGATGCCGAGGCGCTCGCGGATGCCATCGGCTCCGTGTGGGGCAACGCAGGTACTGAACGCCGCTTCGTCGTCTTCACGGGCGGCGAGCCCTTGCTTCAGCTCGATCCTGCGGCCATCGCGGCAGTGCATGGGCGGGGCTTCGAGATCGCGGTGGAGACCAACGGCACGGTCGTCGCGCCGGAGGGGCTCGACTGGATCTGCGTCAGCCCCAAGGCCGGCACCGAGCTGAAGCAGCGCGCCGGGCACGAGCTGAAGCTCGTCTTCCCGCAGGCCGGCCTCGACCCCGCCGAGGTCGCGGACCTCCCCTTTACCAACTTCTTCCTCCAGCCCATGGACGGCCCGGATCGCCGCGCGAACACAGATGCGGCGGTGGCCTATTGCCTCGCCCATCCGCGCTGGCGCCTGTCCGTCCAGACCCACAAGATGATCGGAATTCCATGACCACCCGTGACACCCCGGCGGCGCTGCCCGGCCGCGTGCGGATCACCCAGGGCTTCACTTTCGAGGCCGCGCATTTCCTGCCCAACGTGCCGGAAACCCACCGCTGCCGGCGGGTGCATGGCCATTCCTATCGCGTGGACCTTGCGTTGGAGGGGCCGGTGGACCCGGTGACGGGCTTCGTGGTGGACTTCTTCGATGTGGAGAACGCCTTCGGCCCGCTCTTGAAGCAGTTGGACCATTATTGTCTCAACGACATCGAGGGGCTGGAAAACCCGACCGCCGAGATCATCGCGGCGTGGATCTGGACGCGGATGAAGCCGCTCCTGCCCACGCTCGCGTCCGTGCGGGTCTATGAGACGCCCATGTCCTACGCGGAATACACAGAGGGCTGAGCGGGCCTCAGCCCGCTGCCTCCCCCGCCTTGGCCTTCCTCACGAAGGTGGCGAAGGCGGAAAGTTGCTTCTTCGTGAAGTCCAGCGTGCCCTGGTCGGTAACGACGCCGTCCGTGATCTTGGTGTGGGCCTGGGCGACCATCACCTCCGGCACGTTCATCACGTGGGCATTGAGCGCCACCAGCACCTGCCGCAGGTGATATTGCGCGCGTGCGCCGCCCATGCTGCCGGGCGAGGCCGACAGGATGAGGGTGGGCTTGCCGGAAAGCGGCTGCGGCTTCAGGCGCGACAGCCAGTCGATCGCGTTCTTCAGGCCGCCGGGGACGGAATAATTGTATTCCGGCGTCACGATGACGAGCGCATCCGCCGCCGCGACCTCGGCGCCCATGGCCGTCACAGGCGCCGGAAAGCCTTCCGCCTCGATGTCCCCGTCATAGATGGGGAATTCGGCGATGGAGGGCAGAATCTCCAGCGTCGTCCCCTCCGGCGCGATGCCCGCGAGCGCGCGGGCCAGCGCGGCATTGAGGGATCCCTTGCGAACGCTGCCGACCAGCACGACCCAGTTCATCGCCATTCTCCCGCTGCCCGCAATCCCCTGCCCACATGGGCACGCCCCGGATAATGGCGCAAAAACAAGAAGGTTGCGTGAGCCCAAGTGAAAACCATCGGCGAAAATCAGCCGATGCGGACCATGTGATTGTCGTAGCGCGGCCCGCCGGTGCGCCGCGCGGTGATGGCGACGCCCTCGGCTGCGGCCCTCACCACGATCACCTCGCCATAGCCGGATGCCGCGACGAAGGTGCCCGCCTCAGCCCCCGCCGCGAGGCCGCAGCCATCGGTGAGCGGCACCGCCCCGATATAGCGGCCATCCGCCTGCCATACGGCGACCTGATTGCCGCGCGGGGTGGCGCAGGCGACGAAGCGGCCGGAGGGATCATAGGCCACCGACCCCACATAGCCGCGCAGCGCCCGCCAGGCTTCGTCCGGCGCATCGAAGGGGGAGAGCGTGCCATCGGCGGCGATGCGGAAGAGCAGGGGGCGGGCCTCGCCGTCCTTCAGCAGGTCCTGCGCCGCCACCACCGTGCCGCCATTGCCGTCGCGGGCGAGGTGGCGGAGCGACAGGCTGGCGAGATCGGCGGATAGCTTGCCCTCGCCCCGCACGGCGCCGGTCTCGGGATCCACCAGGGT
>JAEWBL010000501.1 GCA_023391175.1 Pseudomonadota bacterium | reverse complement strand
GCAGGTGCGCCAGCATGGGAATGGGCGCGAGGAAGATGGAGACCGCGCCGCGCAGGCCGGCCCAGGAGACGAACAGCTTCTCCTTCAGCGAGAAATGGAACGGCGCGAGGCAGGCGAACACCGCCGCCGGCCGCCCGATGAGAATGAGAAACGCCGCCACCCCAAGGGCCGGCAGCGCGTACTGCAGGATCTTCTCGGGCGAGACGAGCATGCCCAGCATCACGAACATCACGATCTGGCAGAGCCATGTGATGGTGTCGAGAAACGAGGTGATGGAGGCGATGGCCCGCACCGGCCGGTTTCCCACCACCAGCCCGGCGAGATAGACGGCGAGGAAGCCCGAGCCGTGCAGCAGCGAGGTGAGGGCGAACAGCAGCACCGCCACGCCCACCACCATCACCGGATGAAGACCGCCCGGCAGGTCCACGCGGTTGAGCAGCGCCACCAGCGCATAGCCGCCGGCAAGGCCCAGCACCGCGCCCACCACCATCTCGCGCAGCGCGCCGAACACCACCGCAAGGCCGGGGTCGCCCATATGGCTGGTGAGCAGTTCCACCAGCAGCACGGTGAGGAAGACTGCGGCAGGGTCGTTGGTGGCCGATTCGATCTCGATCACCGAGCCCACCCGCCGGCCGAGATGCAGCCCCTGCGCACGGACGAGGAACAGCACCGCGGCAGCGTCGGTGGAGGCGACGATGGCGCCCACCAGCAGCCCCTCCATCCAGCCGAGGCCGAGCAGCGGGGACGCCACCAGCGCCACCAGAGCGGCGGTGAAGGCGACGCCCACCGTCGAAAGGCCCACGGCGGGCAGGATGGCGCCACGCATGGAGGCGACCCGCATCCTGAGGCCGCCGTCGAACAGGATCACCGCCAGCGCGGCGGAGCCCACCATGTAGGTGGCCCAGTAGTCGTCGAAATGAATGCCGCCCGGCCCTCCCTCGCCGGCCGCGACGCCGACGACCAGGAAGACGAGCAGGATGGGCGCACCGAACCGCGCAGCGAGCAGGCTGGAGAGCGTGCCAACCACGACCAGCGCCGCAACCACGAGGAGTACAATGTTAGAGACGACAACCGATCCCATGTGCCCGAAATGCCTCACCCCCTCGAATCCAGAACGGAACAGTAGCGCGACGTTCGTCTAAGGCGTAAGGTTCCTAGTGTCGCGGTGCCGAATTACCAATTCTGTACTACGGACGGACCGATCCGGGGGCGGAAAGGGACGCGAATGACATCTAGCGGCACCCCCAACGCCTATTTGGTCATGGCGATGGTAAGTGAAGAGGGAAAACTTCTCCTTCAGAGCGAAACCATCTGCTTCGATCGTGATCTCGCCTTCGCCATGGCGGACGATGACGGTGACCATTGCACCTGGGTCGGCGTCTATGCGCTCGATGCCGACGGGCGGAGCATCCAGAACGGCGCTCTCTATTCCAACGGCTCTCTCCACGGCTCCGGCACATCCAAGCGCGCCTATCGCGCGGACCGCACCGAAACGGGCATGACCGTCTCCTAGACTCCCGAAATCATCCGCCGGAGCGATCCGGCGCCAGCCGCCCGTTGATGAAGGCCACGGCCTCGAACGGCGATGCGACGCGCACGAGGCGCACCCGCCGGCTGCCGCACAGGTCGCAGCGCAGGGACATCCCCTTGCTTTCGGTGGTTTCGTCGATTCTCTCACCCTCCTCGCCACGCGGGGAGAGGATGGAACGGCGGTGGCATCGGTCGCAGACGGCGCAGAACATGGGGCACCGGTAGCCGGCGATCGCGGTCACATGATGGCCGCATTTGCGGCCCGCCTCACAGCAGGGCGCGCACTTCAAAGAAAAGCCGCACCTGCCGCTCCGCGAAGGCCACATCCTCCGGCCGCCCCGCCTCGGCCGCGCCGATCACCGCCCGGAGGGCGCTGTCCAGCTCCGGGCCCTGCTCGCCCTCGGCGAAGCGATGGAGCAGGACGCGACCGCAATCACCCACCGTCGCCAGCCAGGAGCCGTCGTGGAGCCAGATGGGGCGGAGGAGTTGGATTTCCCAGAAGCGTGCCATGGTGCAGGACTAACGAGGCCGGCGCTTGTTTGTTTCCCGGCTCAGATGGCTTCCAGCACCGCCACCGCGAACCAGCCGCGCGCATCGGTCCACAGCGCCGCCTGACGCCAACCCGCCGCCTGCGCCATGCCCATGAGGCGGGGCGCCGCGTATTTGTAGGAATTCTCCGTGTGGATGGTCTCGCCGGGGGCGAAGGTGAAGCGCGCGCCGTCGAGGCGCACCGTCTGCGCCGCACGGCTCTCCAGATGCATCTCGATGCGGCTCTCCGCTTCGTTGACGAGCGCCCGGTGGTGGAATGCTGCGAGGTCGAAGTCGGCGCCCAGTTCCCGGTTCATGCGCGTCAGCAGGTTGAGGTTGAAGGCGGCGGTGACGCCCTGCCGGTCGTCATAGGCGGCCTCCAGCACGGCCCGCTCCTTCGGCAGGTCGAAGCCGAGCACCAGCGCCGCCCCTTGTCCCAGTGACTGCCGCGCGTGGGTGAGGAAGGCCTCGGCTTCGCGCGGCGTGAAATTTCCGATGGTCGAGCCCGGGAAAAAGCCGATGCGCCGCCCGCCCTCGCCGAGGTGCGGCAGCTCCAGCGGGCGGGTGAAATCGCCCTCGACCGGCGTCATGGCCACGGCTGGATAGTCCCGCGCCAGCACGGCCACGGCGGCGCGCATGTGCGGCCCGGAGATGTCGATGGGCACGTAGGCCGCAGGATGCTCCAGCGCATCGAGCAGCAGCCGCACCTTCACGCTCGATCCCGAGCCGAACTCCACCAGACTCGCGCCCGGCCCCGCGATCGCGGCGATGTCGCCGGCATGAGCCTTGAGCACGCCCAGCTCGGTGCGAGTGGGATAGTATTCGGGCAGGCGGCAGATGAGATCGAACAGGCGCGAGCCAGCCTCGTCATAGAAATACTTGGGCGAAAGCTGCTTGGGGCTGGCGGACAGCCCTTCGATCACGTCGGCGCGGAAGGCGGCGCGCTCGGGCGTCTCGTGGCTCTCAGCGGCGCACAGAAGGGTCGAAGCGCGCATCAGGCATCCTCGGCAAGGCGCAGGCCGGCGAAGGCCCAGCGCTGGTGGGGATAGAAGAAATTGCGATAGGTGGCCCGGGCATGGCCCTCGGGCGTGGCGCAGCAGCCGCCGCGCAGCACCATCTGCGACGACATGAACTTGCCGTTGTATTCGCCGAGCGCGCCGGGCGCGGGCCGGTAGCCGGGATAGGCCACGTAGGGGCTCTGGGTCCATTCCCAGACATCGCCGAACATCTGGGCGGGCAGATCATCGGTGGCGGCCGGAAGCGGGCGCAGTGCGCCGCTGTCGAGGAAGGTGCCGGCGACCGGCAGGCCCCGGGCGGCCACTTCCCACTCCGCTTCGGTGGGCAGGCGCTTGCCGGCCCAGCGGGCGAAGGCATCGGCCTCGTAATAGCTGACGTGAACGACCGGGGCCGCGGGATCGAGCGGGCCGAGCCCGTTCAGCGTGAAGGCCTGCCAGTCGCCCTCATGGTGCTCCCAATAGAGCGGCGCCTCATATTCGCCCGCCTTCACCCGCGCCCAGCCGTCCGCCAGCCAAAGGTCCGGCCTGCGATAGCCGCCGTCGGCGAGGAAGGCGAGCCACTCGCCGTTGGTCACGGCGCGGGAGGCGAGGCGGAACGGACGCAGCAGCACCTCGTGGCGCGGCCCCTCATTGTCGTAGGAGAAGCCCTCCCCGGCATGGCCGATGTCGAAGATGCCGCCGGGATAATCGATGAAGGCCAGCGGCCGTGCCTCCCTCGTCGCAGCCGGGCCACCGGGACGATAAGCGGGGCGCAGGGGATTGGCGGCGAACAGGTTCAGGATGTCCATCAGGATCAACTCCTGATGCTGCTGCTCATGGTTGATGCCGATCTCCACAAGCGGCGCGAGCCGGGCGAAGGCCTCCTCGTCCGCGCCGGCCAGAAGATCGGTCATGGCCTGCGTCACATGCCGGCGATAGTCCGCCACCTCCACCACGGTGGGGCGGGTGATGAGGCCGCGCGCGAAGCGGGCGTGGCGGGGGCCGGCGGCCTCGTAATAGGAATTGAACAGAAAGGCGAAATCCGCGTTGGCGACTTTGTAGCCGGGCAGATGCGGCACCAGCAGAAAGGTCTCGAAGAACCACGAGACATGGGCAAGGTGCCACTTAGTCGGGCTGCAATCCGCCATGGATTGCACGGTCTGGTCTTCGGGATGGAGGCGCTGCGCCAGGTCTTCGGTTTGCGCGCGCACCTTCAGGAAGCGTGCGATGGCGGCGCCGCGGGCGGCTTCACCGCTGGCATCGGAGAAAAAAGGCTGCGTCGCCGCGAGCGGATTCCAGGGCTTGTTCATTCTTCCTCGCTCGACCGGTGCGGCCTGAACCGCCTCCCGGATAAACGCC
>JAEWBL010000495.1 GCA_023391175.1 Pseudomonadota bacterium | reverse complement strand
AGCTTGAGGCGCTGGACTACACCCGCAGCCTCACCGTGCCGGGCCAGACCACCATCTTCGTGAACCTGCGCGACACCACCAAGGCGCGCGACGTGGTGCCCACCTGGCTGCAGGTGCGCAACATGGTCAACGACATCCGCAGCACGTTCCCGCAAGGCGTGACGGGACCGCAGTTCAACGACCGGTTCGGCGACGTCTACGGCAACATCTACGCCTTCACCAGCGATGGCCTCACCCAGCGCCAGCTGCGCGACCGGGTGGAGGAGGTGCGCGCGGAGGTCCTGACCGTGCCCAACGTCGGCCGCGTGGACATCATCGGTGCGCAGGACGAGGTGATCTTCCTCGAATTCTCCACCCGCAAGATGGCCGCCCTCGGCATCGACCAGCGCGCCGTCCTCACCGCGCTCCAGGCGCAGAACGCGCTGGTGCCCTCGGGCGTGCTGCAGGCCGGGCCGGAACGCATCGCCGTGCGCGTCAACGGGCAATTCACCTCAGAGGAGAGCCTCAAGGCCATCAACCTCAGGATCAACGGCCGCTTCTTCCCCCTCACCGACATCGCCACCATCCGGCGCGGCTATGTGGACCCGCCCCAGTCGCTGTTCCGCTTCAATGGCGAGCCGGCCATCGGCCTCGCCATCGGCATGAAGGCCGGCGCCAACCTGCTGCAGTTCGGCGAGGCGCTGAAGGCGGAGATGGCGCGCATCGAGGCCGACCTGCCGGTGGGGGTCGGCGTGCATCTCGTCTCCGACCAGCCACAGATCGTGGAGGAGGCCGTGGGCGGCTTCACCCGCGCCCTCATGGAGGCGGTCATCATCGTGCTCGCCATCAGCTTCGTCAGCCTCGGCCTGCGTGCCGGGCTGGTGGTGGCGATCTCGATACCGCTGGTGCTCGCCATCACCTTCCTGGTGATGGCCTATTCCGGCATCTCGCTCCAGCGCATCTCGCTCGGCGCGCTCATCATCGCCCTCGGCCTCCTGGTGGACGACGCCATGATCGCGGTGGAGATGATGGTGGCGCGGCTGGAGGCCGGCGATACGCTCAGGAAGGCCGCCACCTACGTCTACACCTCGACGGCGTTCCCCATGCTCTCGGGCACGCTGGTGACGGTGGCGGGCTTCATCCCCATCGGCCTCAACAATTCCAATGCGGGCGAATTCACCTTCACCCTGTTCGTCGTCATCGCCGTGTCGCTGCTGGTGTCGTGGCTGGTGGCGGTGCTGTTCACGCCTCTTCTTGGCGTCGCCATCCTGCCCAAGAGCCTGCCGCATCATCAGGAAGGCGGCGGCCGCTTCGCCCGTGCCTTCGCCGCGATCCTGAAACAGGCCATGCTGTGGCGCTGGGCCACCATCGGCATCACGATCCTGGTCTTCATCCTGTCCCTCGCCGGCATGGGCCTCGTGCAGCAGCAGTTCTTCCCGTCCTCCGACCGCCGGGAGCTGATCGTCGACTGGAACCTGCCGCAGAACGCCTCCATCGCCGAGACCAACGCCCAGATGGCACGCTTCGAGCAGGAGGTGCTGAAGGGCAACCCCGACATCGACCACTGGTCCACCTATGTGGGCACGGGCGCCCCGCGCTTCGTGCTGCCGGTGGACGTGCAGCCGGCGGACGTGGCGTTCGGCCAGACCATCATCGTCACCAAGGGGCTGGAGGAGCGCAACCGGCTCAAGGGGCAGTTCCAGGCCTATCTCGACAAGGCCATGCCCGGCACCGACGCCTTCGTGCATTTCCTCGACATCGGCCCGCCGGTCGGCCGCCCGGTGCAGTACCGGGTGAGCGGGCCGGACATCCAGCAGGTGCGCAGCTATGCCCTCGCCTTCGCCGGCGTCATGCGCGGCAACCCGCACCTCGGCAACGTGGTGTTCGACTGGATGGAGCCCGCCCGCGTCATCAAGGTGGACGTGCTGCAGGACAAGGCGCGCCAGCTCGGCGTCACATCCGAGGACATCGCCGGCGCGCTCAACGGCGTGCTGGACGGCACGTCCATCACCCAGGTGCGGGACGACATCTATCTCGTGACCGTGCTCGGCCGCGCCACTGCCCAGGAGCGCCAGTCCATCGAGACCCTGCGCGACCTGCAGCTGCCCGGCTCGGGCGGACGCTCCGTGCCGCTGGCGGCGGTGGCGACCCTGCGCTACGAGATCGAGCAGCCCACCATCTGGCGGCGCTCGCGGCTGCCGACCATCACGGCGAAGGCCGGCATCATCGACGCGGCCCAGCCGAACACGGTGGTGGAGCAGCTCACCCCCGCCGTCGCCGCCTTCAACGCGAAGCTGCCGCCCGGCTATCGCGTCGTCATCGGCGGGGCGGTGGAGGAGAGCCAGAAGAGCCAGGCGCCCATCCTGGCGGTGATGCCGCTGATGCTGTTCATCATGGCCACCATCCTGATGATCCAGCTGCAGAGCTTCCAGCGACTGGTGCTGGTGTTCGCCGTCGCGCCGCTGGCGCTCATTGGCGTCGTCGCCGCGCTGGTGCCGAGCGGTGCGCCGCTGGGCTTCGTCGCCATCCTCGGCGTGCTGGCCCTCATCGGCATCCTCATCCGCAACTCGGTGATCCTGATCGTGCAGATCGAGCATCTGCGGGCCGAGGGACGCCCGCCGTGGGACGCGGTGCGGGAAGCCACGGAGCACCGCATGCGGCCCATCCTGCTCACCGCCGCGGCGGCGAGCCTCGGCCTCATTCCCATCGCCCGCGAGGTGTTCTGGGGGCCCATGGCCTACGCCATGATGGGCGGCATCATCGTGGGAACGGTGCTGACGCTGCTGTTCCTTCCGGCGCTCTATGTGGCGTGGTTCCGCATCCCCGCCCCGAAGGCGGGGGACGGTGCGGCTGCGGAAGGGCCTGCC